>RFHT01000756.1 GCA_003696835.1 Bacteroidota bacterium | reverse complement strand
TAGAAAAGTTAGTAAGAGGCTTCTGACTTCTGTAAACACGGAAATACGATGCTTATTAGAAAAATGCCTCAGGCTATCCCGAACTCACGTTAAAAATAAAGTCCAGCTTTGCTTGGAGTACTTTTGCCAGAGAGCTTACACAATACACTATGTCCTGTGGTGGGATGACCCGTACACCATTAAAACCTCTTTGTATGACATAGAGTATAGGCATGCGCGGGCCAAAATAAAAAAGTATGTATTCTCCAAGAAATCGGCCATTATCTAATTTGAAGTCATTTCGGGTTGAAATTAAGGCAGGGTCTCCGATGGGAGTATAGTTGGGGTTCGCATGGACAGAGTTTCTATGCGTAATACCATGTTCCAGTATATGCCGCACATTGTTTATATGCGTCATTCTGTACAGGTATATTTTATTCAAATCTTCCACTTTGCCTCAAATGGTTGTACATACCCCGCCAACCCTTTTCCTACAACTGAAATTTACCAAACTTTGATCGTAGGTCCAACTGCTCAAAAAGAGCAACTCCCCCTGCCCGATGTTGTGGGGCAGGGGGAGGCTATGAGTTTCTGCTTACAAGCTTGTTGGGGCTGCTAGTAGCCTATTTTGTAGCGGTTGTCCTCCACATCGGCCAGCTCTACCAGGGCCGAGGGGATTTTGGATCTGAGGGCGTTGGCGCCCAGGTCGGCTTCTGTGGCTTTGCGCGTGGCCAGGGTGGCATCATCCAGCTCAGGGGCCGGCTGTACAGCCGTAGCCTTGAGGATATACACCCCATTGAGGCCTTCAAGGGGTGCACTTACCTGGCCTTCGTCCAGGCTCATGGCCCGGCCAATGATGAGGGGATCGTTGCCTATGCCGGCAATGGTGGTGGAGGCGAAGGTAATGCCTTTGGCCTCACTCACAAAAGCACCGGCGCCATAACTGTCTTTGATGGCGTTGAGGTCGTCGCCGGTGGCAATGCCCTGGAGTTTGTCCAGAATAATCTTGGCCTTTTTCTGGTTGGTGACAATGCGCGTTATCTCAGCCCGCACCAGTTCGAGGGGGCGGGTGCCTTCGGGAATGCGCTCGTCCATTTGTGCCACCACAAAGTTTTCCCCCGAGGTGAGGTCGCCCGTTTTGGTAACTTCGGATAGCTCACCGGGCTCGGCTTCCACGGCCCATATTACGAGGTCGCGCGTACCCTTGCTGGGCTGCAGGCCGATGATCTGCCAGGAGGTTTTGGTCAGCGCATTGCTGCGCACGGCATTGAGGCCCATTTCGGTGGCTGCACTGTCGATGTTTTTGAGAGCAGCGGCTTTGGCGGCAAACTGGTTAGCTTCGCGGAAAACGGCCGTTTCCGTTTCAGAGCTGGGATAGATTTCCTCCTCTATTTCGGCAATCCTGAAGGTTGCGCGGGTTTTGTCCAGTATGCGTACGATGTGGAAGCCACGGTTGCTTTTTACAGGCCCAATGATGGCGCCCACGCCGGCATTTTCTACGGCTTTGTCAAAGGTTTCGCCAAAGGTGCCTTTTTGGTACCAGCCCAGTATGCCGTCGTTTACTTTGGAGGCAAAGTCGCGGGAGTTCTCATTGACCATGTCGGCAAAGTTGGCGGCGTTTACGCGGGCACGCAGGCTGGCAGCTTTGGCCCGGGCGGCAGCCGTATCGGCAGGCGTACTGCCCTCAGGCGTGATGAGGATGTGCTGTATGCGCACGGCCGCTTCGGGACCGGTTTCTATATCCACCACTTTGTATAGTTTGTAGAATTTGCCTTCCAGAAAAGGACCAAATACCTGCTTCTCGCTGGCATTGGCCACACTGTCCTGCAGAGCCTGAGGCAGGGCGTATATGGGTTTGGCCGGCGCACTGGGGCTAAAAGGCACCCGCGATTTGCTGCGCACAAAGAGAGAGTCGTTTTGTACTTCAGCAAAGGCAGCCTTTTGTTTGAGCAGGCTTTGGTAGGCCCTGTTGGAATCAGCCTTGGTGGGGGTGATGTCAAATTTTACATATTTGATGTAAAACTGTTCTTCCTGGTGGTAGTTCTTTTTGTGCTCATTGAGGTAGGCCTTCAGCTCGCTGTCGTTTACCTGCACCAGGGAGTCGGGAATCTGGGTGTAGTTGATGCCCAGAAAGGAAAGATCTGCTTTTTTGTTTTGCTCTTCATGCTTTTGCCTCACCAGCAGCTTGGAAGCCACAAAAGCCTCCGAAACCATGTTGAGGTAGCGCTCCTGTGCCCGGCTGTCGGCCAGGTATTTTTCAAACAGCCGCAACTGAGCCGACTGGGCCGAGTCGGCGAGCATTTGCTGCAGAATCTGTTTCACCTGGTTGCGGTCGTAGCCTTCGGGCCCGGAGAAGTATTGCTGCACAATGGGGTGTATTTCCTTACCGGTAAACATATCGTACACCTCTTCCCCACTGATTTTGAGGCCAATTTTTTCAAACTCCTGCTCGAACACAATCTCATTCACCATTTGGTTCCACACCTGGTCGCTGAGGTAAAAGCGCTGGCTTTCGGGCAGGTTGGAGTTTTGAGAAGCTTGCTGGTAGCGCTCCTGAAACTCCTGGGCCGTGATGGTTTTGCCTGCGATCACGCCGGCATCCGGCACCCCGCCCAGCATATTGCCCATACTGGAAAACAAATCAGTGAGAATGAACCCAAGCAATGAGATGGCCACCACCACTACGACGATGCCCATGTTATTTCGAATAGTGCTCAGTGCAGACATATATGAGAAATAAGTTTAAGTTAATGGATGTAAACAGCTTGCCGGGAGCGCCTGCCTCCGGCCAACAGCCGAATCTACCTGAAGGAACGTCCTGAAAAATGAAATCGCGTTCCTGAGGCACGCAAATTTCGCGCTTTATTACTTAATATCAAAATCTGGCTTTAGCTGCAGTTTAACGGTGAGAATTCTCGTTTTGGTGGCCTTCACCACCGTAATGAGGTAGGGGCCAATCACAATGCTCTCGCCTTTGGCCGGGATGTTTTCGGCATGGTAGGTAATGAGGCCACCCAGGGTGGTGTAATACTCCTCTTCAGGCAAGCTGAGGCCAAGCTCTTCATTGAGGTCATCTATTTCACAGCGGGCCCCCAGCAGGTAGGAGCCATCTTCCTGCTTAATGATGAGGGTGTCTTCTTCCAGCGGCAGCTTGTCGTATTCGTCTTCAATTTCCCCAAAGACCTCCTCTACCAGGTCTTCGATGGTGATCATGCCCGAAGTGCCGCCAAACTCATCCACCACAATGGCCACAGTGCTTTTGTTTTCGGTAAATTCGGCCAGCAGCATGTTGGCTGGCATACTTTCGGGTACCACCAGCACCGGCTGCAGGATTTCGCGTATGCTACCGGGCTTGCGAAACATGCCGTTGGAATGCACAAAGCCCTCCACCTGGTCGAGGCTCTCCTGGTAAATGATGATTTTGCTCAGGCGGGTTTCTATGAAGAGGTCCATGATTTCAGGTATGGGCGTATCTATGGAAGCCGCCACGATTTCGGTGCGCGGGATCATGCACTCCCGGGCCTTGGTTTGGCGGAATGCCAGGGCATTGTTCAGCATGGCCGTATCCAGCTCCGGGAGGGACTGCTCGTCGGTGGACTCTATCACTTCCTGTATGTACAGGTCGAGGTCTTTCTGCCCAATAGCCACAATTTTTTCTTCGGTTTTTACCCGGAAAATGTATTTGAGGATGAGCTTGGACACCAGGTTGATGGCCTGCATGGGCAGGTAGAGCAGGTAGTAGAATACATTGAGCACATAGGCCAGGGGAAACACGATGCGGTCGGAGTTGGTGCGAAAAATGGCCTTGGGAATGTATTCGGCAAATATGAGCACGATCACGGCAGCACAAAGGGTGAGGATGAGGGTTTGCAGGCCCTCGGACTGTATGCCCAGTTCATTTTCGAGCAGGGGCAGCGAAAGGGCTTCAAACTGGGTGGTAAACAGTACCAGCGCAATGTTGTTGCCAATGAGGATGGTAATGAGCACCTCGGGAATGCGCTTTTTGAACTCCGACAAAATGCGTCCTGCACGGCTGCCCTGAGCGGTTTTTAGTTCAATTTTTAAGCGATTGGCCGATAGAAATGCGATTTCCATTCCCGAAAAAAAGAAGGAAAGCAACAGCATCAGCAACAATATGGCAATACCTCCACTTAGCATAAGCCGATAGATGGGTCAAGTGTTTGGGCTGGCATCATTCGGTCTCCTGCTCATCTTCTTCGAGCTGCCGCAGCTCCTCCTTGAAACGCTTCTCAAACTTCAGGCGCTGCGACCGCCTGAAGGAAAACATAAAGCCCGCCAGGGCAATGGCCACCAAAAAAACAATTTTGGTAGAGGTGGTCAGGTGCTCAAACTCTGTCACCAGCGTAATGCCAATCATGAGAGCTACCACCAGATATACGTATTCTATGTATTTCATAAGGTGTATTTCATAAGGTTTTGGTTGGTGCGTCCGGCTAGGGGCTTTCCTCTTCTTCCACTTCAAATTCGCCCTGTATGCCAAATACCTGGAAAGGATCAAAGGCTGTATTGGTTTTAAATCCCTCATGCCCAATGATGATCTTATCGGGGGTGGTGATGCGCACGTAGTCGTGGTTATAGATGGAGTCTTTTTCCTGGTCCCAAAACAGCTGCTCGGTTTCCAGCTTTTTTTCTACCTGCCCCCGGTAGTCCAGCTTGATGAGAACCACATTGCCTTTGAGCTCAGCGATGCCTTTTTCTTTGAGCAAATGCCCCCTGTTGGCACTTACGGTGCCGCTTTGGCGGCCACCAGCACTATAAAAAGTGATGAGCAGCCCCTGGTCAAAGTAGTGCACAGTTTCCTCTCCTTCCTCATCGGTCTCTTCGAGTTTTTCCTTTTTTTCAATGACGTGCGGTGCTTCCAGCCGGGCTGTCACCCGGGCCGAGTCGGAATACAGATACTCCACTCCAAACGACTCAGACTCAATGTTGTCATCCTCTGAGGGAATGGGGATGCTGGCTATGTCCTGGCTGGTTTGGGTGCAGGCCAGCAACATGCAGAGGCCCCAGCATGCCAAAAAGTACAGCTTCAATGAGGTACTGTGTTTCATATTATTACAAAAATAGCTGATTATTTAATAATTTTATAGTGACAGCAACAGAGAATCCCCAATTGCCCGGCTGAGAGGCCCAGAAATTGCTGTTCTCTCATTCAACTTTCAACGTCACATACCGCATGCCTTCTACCTTTAAAGACAGCAAATATTTTTTTAACCGCGAACTGAGTTGGGTGAAATTCAACGAGCGCGTGCTGGAAGAAGCTGCCGATGCTTCTCATCCCCTGCTGGAGCGCCTCAAATTTATCGCCATATTTAGCTCCAACATGGACGAGTTTTTCATGATACGGGTGGCCGGCCTCAAAGAGCAAATTCACGCAGGCGTTACCGATATTGCCGCCGACGGCCTGCGCCCCGAGGAAGTGCTGGAACGTATTTCGCAGCACACCCACGTATCAGTGGCCTGGCAGGCAGAGCTGCTCACGGAAGAAATTTTGCCCAAACTCCGCAAAAAAGGCATACGCCTGCGATCCATCAGCAACCTGCGCAAATCGCAAAAGCATTTCCTCAAAAAATACTTCGACCAAAAGGTGTTTCCCGTACTTACGCCCCTGGCCATTGACCCGGCTCACCCCTTTCCTCAGCTCAAAGGCCTGGGACTCAACCTGCTGGTGGAGCTGCGCACCCCCTACCGCAACGACAACAAGCGGGCCGTTATACACATTCCCTCTTCCCTGCCCCGCTTCATAGAGCTGCCCTCCGAAAACGGCAAACACGACTACATCCTCATGGAGGAGCTTATAGAAGTACATGCCAACCAGCTTTTTCCCAACATGAAAATGCTCAGTACCTCGGTGTTTCGCATTACCCGCAATGCCGACCTGGACCTCTCAGAGGCCGAAGCTGATGACCTGCTCAAGTTCATTGAGCACGAGTTGAGAAAACGGCGGCGCGGAACGGTCATCCGGCTGGAGGTGAGCAACCAAACCAGCCCGGAAAACCGCGATTTTCTCAAAAACCTCACCGGCCTTACCGAGCTGGATGTGTACGACATCCCCACCTACCTGGACCTCTCGGCTTTTATGAGTTTTCTCAAGCTGGACTACCCCGACCTCAAGGACCCCACCTTTACCCCCGCCCTCAACCACCGCTTTATTCGCGACCGCAATGTGTTCAAAACCATTTCCCAGGGCGATATTTTGCTGCACCACCCCTACGAAAGTTTTAACCATGTAGTGGATTTTATACATGAGGCAGCCGAAGACCCCCAGGTGCTGGCCATCAAACAAACCCTCTACCGCACCAGCGGCGACTCCCCCATCGTAAAAGCCCTCAAGGTGGCTGTAGAAAACGGCAAGCAGGTGACAGCCCTCATTGAGCTGAAGGCGCGCTTTGATGAACAAAACAACATCGAATGGGCCAAAGAGCTCGACCGCTCTGGCGTAAATGTGGTCTATGGGGTGCTGGGCCTCAAAACCCACTGCAAAATATGCATGGTCGTGCGCCAGGAAGGGGGGCACATCAAACGCTACCTCCACCTGAGCACCGGCAACTACAACGCCACCACGGCCCGCATTTATACCGACCTCTCCATCATGACCTGCAATGAGGAAATGGGCGAAGATGCTTCGGGCCTGTTTAATTTGCTCACGGGTTATTCCATGCAAAAGGTTTGGAAGAAATTCTTTATCGCCCCGGGAACCCTGCGCGACAATATCTCACGCCTCATCAATGCCTGTATAGAACACCACAGTGAAACTGAGCCTTCCCGCATCATTCTGGTGATGAACTCCCTGGTGGACCCCGACATGATCCGGCTGCTGTACAAAGCCTCCTCTGCGGGTATCAAGGTGGACCTGGTGGTGCGTGGCATCTGCTGTCTCAGGCCAGGGGTAAAAGGAGTGAGTGAAAATATACGGGTAAAAAGCATTGTAGGCAGGTTTTTGCAACATTCCCGCATTTTTTACTTCAAATACCAGGGCGAATCCCAAATTTATCTGGGCAGTGCCGACCTCATGCAGCGCAACCTCAACCGCCGCGTAGAACTGGTGTTTCCCGTGGAAGACCCCCAGATCAAACGGCGCGTGCGCGGTATCATCCAGCACCTGCTGGACGACAATGTGAAATCGCGCTACCTGCAGGAAGATGGCTCCTACAAACGGGCAGAAATCCCCAAAAACGAGGTGCCCTTCAATGTACAGGAGTACCTGCTGGCCCAGGCTCAGGAAAAACAACGGGAAGTGGACACCATCAGTAATTGAGGATGCAGGTTGTAAGTCGGAGCACAGCGGAGACTCCTTCAAGGAGATGCCTTTAAGGTACTGGAACGCAGTGGAAGTCCTTGAGGGGATCGCACCACACATAATGGGGCGTATGTCAGCAGCATGCAACCACTCCTCATTCGTCCTTCCATTCACCGGGACGAAGGTTAGGGATATTTCTGCCGATTTTGTAACATTGTGTATGAGAAACTCAATCCCAAACAGATGGACCTGCATGCTGGCAGGGATGGCCCTGCTGCTGGCGGCCTGCGGCCAATCCCAGCAACAGCAGCAGGCAGGCGAACAAAGTCCGCAAACCGTAGAAACCGAAGCGGGCTTTCGCCCCCTTTTCAACGGCCAGAACCTCGATGGCTGGGTGGGCAATAAAACTGCTTACCGGGTGGAAGATGGCATGATCGTGGTGGACCCCCAGGGAGGCGGCAGCGGCGGCAACCTCTACACCGAAGAGGAGTTCAGCGATTTTATCCTGCGCTTTGAGTTTCAGCTCACCCCCGGCGCCAACAACGGCCTGGGCGTTCACGCTCCCCTGGAAGGAGATGCGGCCTACGTGGGCAAGGAACTGCAAATTCTGGACAACACCGCCCCCAAATATGCCGAGCTGAAGCCCTACCAGTATCATGGCTCCGTATATGGCGTTATTCCGGCCAAAAGGGGCTTCCTGAAGCCGGTAGGCGAATGGAACCAGCAGGAAGTGAGGGTACAGGGCTCCCACTTTACCGTCATCCTCAATGGCACCACCATCCTGGATGGGGACGTGCTGGAAGCCAGCAAAAACGGCACCATGGACGGCAAAGAACATCCCGGCCTGCAGCGCACCCGCGGTCATATCGGCTTTCTGGGGCATGGAGATGTAGTGCGCTTCCGAAATATAGCGATAAGGGACCTGTCGGCCTCGCCTTGAATGGAAAGTGCTGAAATTTTTGCTATGCCCCGAATGGGGGAAAAAAGCGGATGCAGTTTTTCTAATTTTTCACCCTGGGTGAAGGATTAAGGCTGTTTTTGTCAGCCCCGGCCCCTCCTTGATTCAAGACTTACTTATTTTCAATGGCCGTTCGCGAGGGCTTCGCCCTTTGTGGACTATCCCTGCTACCCCACCCTTAGTGGGCTAAGGGAAGCAATGGCTGCCCATCCTCTGTACGGATGGCTTTGCTTGCTACTCACTCTTTCACCAACTTC
>RFHT01000755.1 GCA_003696835.1 Bacteroidota bacterium | reverse complement strand
CCCCGGGTCAAGACCCAAGCTATTCAGAAGAAATAGACCATCATAAAAGTATTGTTTGCTCTTTTGACTCAAAGATTCAAAAAAACGGGCAAAATCATTTTCGTAAATGAGTAGCCTATTTTCCATTGAACGATAAATATAACTAATTGGTTATATTTTGGGCAAAAAAACTGGGAGAAATTGCATGCAAGGTACTTATTTTTCATCTACAAAAAGCCTTCGGTGTGGATGAAATGAACCAGCTTATAGCTAAGCAGAGCTATGCCTTTGGAAGCCCTAAAAAGGACTTTTGCTAAATTTTTCTGTGATCAGCAAAAGCAAAATCCCCTGACAGTTTGACCATCAGGGGATGATTGACAATTTTGGCATCCCGTAGGGGAGTCGAACCCCTGTTGCCAGAATGAAAATCTGGAGTCCTAACCACTAGACGAACGGGACGTCAAAAGCACGTTTTTGAAAAACGTGCTGCAAAGGTAAATCCTTTGGGTGAATCAGTCAAGCATTTTGGGAAAAATAATTGAGAAAAAGCTCAACTTTCAGGCTGGGGCATGCTGCGCTGGCGGGAGACTTCCATCAGGGCCATGCCTGCAGCTACCGATACATTGAGGGAGCTTACGGGACCCTGCAGGGGGATGCGTGCATGCTGGTCAACGCGTTTGAGTAGTTGAGAAGAAATGCCTTTTTCCTCTGAGCCCAGAATGAGGCAGAGCGGTCCCCGCAGATCGGTTTCAAACAGGCTGGCCGAAGCTTTTTCGGTGCAGGCCACCGCGCGTATGCCATAGGTTTGCATGATGTAGTAGGCATCGGTGAGGTTGTGCACCCGGCATACGGGCAGGTGCAGCAGGGCCCCGGCCGAGGTTTTGATGGCATCGGCCTGCACAGCGGCCGACCCCCGCGTGGGAATGATGATGCCGTGTGCCCCCATACACAGGGCCGTGCGGGCGATGGCGCCAAAGTTGCGCACATCGGTTACGCCGTCTAGCATGAGCAGCAGGGGGGATGCTTGCTGTTCATGCAGGGTCAGCATGAGTTCATCCAGCGAACGGTAAGGAATGGGCGAAACCAGGGCCACCACGCCCTGGTGGTTGCCGTCTTTGCTGAGCTTGCGCAGCTTCACTTCCGGCACATACTGCAGCGGGATGGAAGCATGATTGGCCAGGCTGCGAATTTCGTTGATGCGGTGGTGCATGTTGCGGCCCTGCTCAAGGAAAATTTTATCAATGGAAGTACCTGCCTGCAGGGCCTCGGCCACTGCATGTATGCCAAATACGACTTGTTTTTGAGGCTGTTGGCCTGGACGTGGGTTCATATAATTATTTGGGGCAAATATACAAACTTTCGCCCATTGCCCCACCTAGCTTTTTGAGCCCAGAATAGACACCCGGTAGGAGTAGAGGTTGACCATAATGGCCAGCAATACCGAAAAGGCCAGCAGGGATGAACCGCCGTAGCTGAAAAAGGGCAGCGGTATGCCAATAACCGGCACCAGCCCGATGGTCATGCCGATATTGACCATGACGTGAAAAAAGAGGATAGAAAGCACGCTGTAGCCGTAAATGCGCGAAAAGCGCGTTTTGGCATTTTCGGCCATAAAGCGCAAGCGGAACAGCAGCAAAGCAAAGAGCAAGATTACCGCAGTGGTCCCTATCCAGCCAAACTCTTCCCCCACGGTGCAAAAAATAAAATCCGTTTCCTGTTTGGGCACAAACTTGTACTTGGTGTAGCTGCCCTGCAGAAAGCCCTTGCCGGTGAGCCCGCCCGAGCCAATGGCAATCTTGGACTGAATCACGTTGTAGCCGGCCCCCTGGGGGTCGGCTTCGGGGTTGAACAGCACCATGATGCGCTTTTGCTGGTGGGGTTTGAGCTTGGATACCAGGGTGCTGGTGCCAAAAGAAAGCCCCAGAAAAAGGGCCAGCGCCAGGCCGTGAACGAAAAAAGAACGCACTGCCTGCCTGCGGTTGAAAGTGAGCACATACACCAGCACCACCATGCCCGTAATGATGCCGGCCGTGATCAGTTGGTTCCCTATACCCAGGGTCATGATCACCACCGCGGCTACCAGCAGCAGCAGAATGGGGACAAGGGGGTTGAGCCCTTCGCGGAAAAACACAAAAATAAAACTGCCAAACACCAGGGCCGAGCCGGTGTCGTTTTGCCCGATGATAATGGCCGCAGGTAGCAGCACAATGAGTGCTGCAGTGAGAAACTGCCTGGTGTTGGAAAGGGAAAAGTTCACAGACGACATATAGCGCGAGAGCGCCAGGGCAGTGGCCAGCTTGGCAAACTCAGAGGGCTGAAGCTGCACCCCGCCTATGATGAGCCAGCTTTTGGCTCCATTTACCTCCTTACCCGCAAACAACACCACGACCAATAGGACCAGGGCCAGGCCATACGCCACGTAACTCACGCCTTCTATAAACCGGATGTCCAGCATGAGCACCACAAAGCCCACCGCCAGGGATATGCCCACCCACATCAGCTGCCGGCCATGCTCTTCGTGCAGGGCCAGGGGATCGGTAGTGCCCGTAGCAGAAGTAACGGCATAAATGGTGAGCCAGCCCATAAAAACGAGCAGGGCATACAGGCTCAGGGTGATCAGGTCGAAGTCGAAGGATTTTCTGTTCACTTCATTATGCGTTAAGGCGTTGGAATAAAACTGGCATTGCGTACCCGCTCGGCCTGGTACTTGAGCTGCACCACTTCGCCCCTCAGGTACTTTTCAATCATGGCACCAGCGGCAGGTGCCGCCCAACTGCCGCCCCCACCGGCATTTTCAATGATGACGGCGATGGCAATGCGGGGCTTGTCTTTGGGGGCAAATGCCACAAATACCGCATGGTCCTCTCCGTGCGGGTTTTGTACCGTACCCGTTTTACCACATACAGCAATGTCATTTAAGTAGGCCCTTCGGCCTGTGCCATTGGCCACTACGCGCTCCATGGCCTCGGCCACGGTTTCAAAATGTACCCTGTCAATGTGGCTGGCAACCTTTTTATAGCTCAACTTTTGCCACACCTTGTCATCTTCGCCCTTAGTGGCCCGCACCAGGTGCGGCTCAATGTAGTAGCCCCGGTTGGCAATAAGGGCCACCATGTTGGCCATCTGCAGGGGGGTCATGAGTATTTCGCCCTGTCCGATGGCATTGCTGATGATGTTGGTGGCTCCCCAGCGGTTTTTGCCATAGTAATATTTAGCATTGTCGTAGCGGTCGGTGGTGGGCAGCAGGCCATCCGACTCGTAGGGCAGGTCGATGTTGAGCTTTTGGCCTATACCCATTTCGGCCATATATCGGTACCAGGTATTGTAGCTTTGGTAGATGTCATCAAATTTTTTGTC
Source organism: Bacteroidota bacterium (assembly GCA_003696835.1). Classification (GTDB taxonomy): domain Bacteria; phylum Bacteroidota; class Bacteroidia; order J057; family J057; genus J057. The sequence continues at coordinate 7,092 of RFHT01000755.1, read as the reverse complement.
GTTGAGGAAATCCATGTAGGTGGCGGCAAAGTAGGAGTTGCAGGAGAGCATAATGGCTCCCTGCAGGGCCTGGGGATGGGCGTGCAGCCGGCAGCCTGGCTTGCCCCCATTGCGCCAGAAGCCGCCACCACAGCTGTAGCGGGTAGCGGGGGTAATGATGCCCTCATTCAAAGCCGCCAGGGCATTGGCCAGCTTAAAAATGGAGCCGGGAGGATATTCGGCCTGCAAGGGGCGGTTGTACAGGGGCTTGAGGGGGTCATTGCTGAGGTAGCGCCAGTTTTCGCGTAGCTCACGGCCGGTGAGCTGGCGGGGCTCGTAAGAGGGTGCACTCACAAAGGCGAGAATTTCACCCGTTTGAGGTTCAATGGCCACAATGCTGCCCATTTTGTTGGCCATGAGTTGCTCGCCATACTGCTGCAGGTCCGTGTCTATGCCCAGCATGATGTCTTTGCCCTTTTGGGCTTTTATATCCAGTGCCCCCCCTTTGTAGCTGCCCACTTCGCGGTTGTGCACATCTTTGAGCACCAGGCGCACGCCCTGTTTACCGCGCAGTATGCTGTCGTAGCGCCGCTCAATACCGGCTTTGCCAATGAAGTCGCCACTGAGGTACTGCCCGTTGGAGGCCGCTATCTCGGCGGCGCTTACTTCACTGATGTAGCCCAGTATATTGGCACCTACCTGCACCTTGTACTCCCGCTTGGTGGTAGCCGTAAAGCTGATTCCCCGGCAGTTCCACAGCTTTTCCTGCAGAATGCTGTATTTCTCCGGCTCCACATACTGGGCAAAGATGGACTCCTTCCAGGTGGAATAATTACGCGCCTTTTCGATGGCTTTTTCTGCTTCGGCCCGGCTCATGTCCAGCTCTTTGAGCAAAAACTCAAAGGTACTGTCGGGAATCTCCAGCTCCCTGGGCGTAATTTTCATGTCGAAAATGGGGCTGTTGCTTACATAGATGTTTCCGTAGCGGTTGTAAATATTGCCACGGGGCGGCACTATGGCCTTTTGTTTGATGACGTACTTCCTGGCACGTTGCCGATACTCCTCATTGAGCACCTGAATAAAAAACAAACGCACCACAAAGGTGAGCAGGACCAGTGCCATGACGGCCAGGATGATATTGCCCCTTATTTTGAGTGAGTCGTACATGCTGTTCGTAATCAGATGCGGGGAAGTGCCCCTGCCAGTACTCCTTTGCTGCTATTTTCTGTAAAAGATAAGACAAATCAAATAGCAAAACAAAAAAGAATACAGCGTATTGACCATAGCCTTAAACAAGGTGTAAAACACCTGGCTGAAAGACAAGCTTTCAAGCAAAAAATAGGCCAGGTGGTGAATAAAAATAAGGGGCAATAAGTAGGCCATATACCACAGCAACCCCTGGTTTTGAAAAGAAAACTCATCCATGCCCCTGGCACCCGAAGCCCCCAGCAATATGAGCAGGCGCGAGCGAAAGGCTACGGCCAGCAGGCTGGAAAAAGTATGCAGGCCCGCAACGGAATTTTCAGAAAAAATATCAATGATCAGCCCCATAGTAAAGGCCGTGAGGTAGAGCACCGGCCTGGGAGTGTCAATGGGCAGCATGAGCAAAAACAGAATAAAAACCACCGGCGTAGCCAGATGAAAAGCAGTGAGGTGATTAAACACAAACAGCTGCAACAACACATACAGCAAACCAACGACGATATATTTGACCAGTTCATTCATCAGAGTTCATGCGCTCGTTTAGTTCCTCTATTTCCGGCAGGTGTCTGGCATCAATGGCAAAGAGATTGTAAAGGCGGTTGAAATCTGTAGCCAGCTTGATTTTAACCCGCAAAAAGCCGTCTTGGGAGAGATTTTCTGTACTGGCGATGGTGCCCACCAGGTAGCCACGCGGAAAAACTGTGCTAACGCCAGAGGTTACCACCTTTTGGGATTTTTCAAGAAGAGACTCTGCATCCAGGGGCAGGGCATCTATATAGCCGTATTGGTAATTACCTTCAGCCCATTCATACACGCCGGTGTAATCGGTGCCCTCCAGCATCACACTGAGCTTAAAGCTGAGGTTGAGGGCGCTGAGCGCCAGGCTAAAATTATCGCTTACTTCTACCACCCGCCCTGCTACCCCCGAAGGCGATACCAGGCCCATGCCCGGGCGTATGCCCTGCTTACGGCCTTTGTCGATCAGGATGTGGTTGTAGCTCTTGTGCAGGGTGTTTTGTATGGCAAAACAGGGAATGTAGTCAAACTGTTCCCGGGCGGGATAGAGGCTGTCCACGTAGCCCATGTCCAGGGTATCGGCCAGCAACTGGTTACGAAGGGCCTGGAGCTGGGCAAACAGGCTGTCTTTTTGCTTCTCCAGCTCCCGGGTACGCACCATGAGGCTGTCGTTTTGCTGGGGCAAACGCAAAAAAGCCAGCAGCTTGCTCTGCTGCTTGTGTACACGACCCGAAATTTCCAGCAAGGTGTCTCCCATGATGTGCCGCTGCTGTTGGTTGTAGCGCACCACCATAAGAAAGGCCAGCAGCAGCAAGAATGCCAGCAGCAGGGTGTTTTGGAAGCTGGAAATCAGTTTTAAGAGTCGGAACATGGAATGAAAAAGGAATAATCATGCAATATTGAAACGGGAAAAAAGACGGCTGGCGTAGCCGCAATGCGCTTTGGCACCTTCCAACATTTTAGCCCGCATCCTCAGCTCATCAAATACTTGTACTCGTTGATGTTTTTTAGCGAAATACCCGTACCTCTTACCACGGCCCTAAGGGGATCTTCAGCCACGTGTATGGGCAGCTTGGTCTTTTCTGCCAGGCGAATATCCAGCCCCCTGAGGGAGGCTCCGCCACCTGTGAGGTGTATGCCCCTTTCGTAAATATCGGCCGACAATTCCGGCGGGGTATTCTCCAGGGCTTTCAAAATGGCGTCCTCAATCTTAGTAATGGACTTGTTGAGGGCCTGGGCCACCTCGCGGTAGGAAACCGAAATGGTTTTGGGAATGCCCGTCATGAGGTCCTTGCCCCGGATTTCAATGTTTTCCGGCGCATCGTCCAGCTCGGGCAGGGCCGCTCCTACGTCTATTTTGATCTTTTCGGCACTGCGCTCGCCTATGAGCATATTGTGCTGCTTGCGCATGTAGTCCAGAATGTCGTCGTTGAACTCATCGCCGGCTATGCGGATGCTCTGATCCGTAACAATGCCCGAAAGGGCAATGACGGCAATTTCGGTGGTGCCCCCACCTATGTCCACAATCATGTGGCCGGTGGGCTCCTTCACATTCAGCCCAATGCCAATGGCCGCAGCCATGGGCTCGGCAATGAGATATACCTCCTTGGCCCCGGCCTGCTCGGCGGAGTCTTTCACCGCCCGTTTTTCTACTTCCGTAATGCCCGAGGGAATGCAGATCACCATGCGGTAACTTGTAGAAAAAAAGCGGCGCTTAGCAGTGATCATGCGTATCATCCCCCGTATCATGTGCTCAGCCACGGTAAAATCCGCAATCACCCCGTCACGTAAGGGACGGATGGTTTTGTATTTTTCGTGCGTCTTTTCATGCATTTGCTGCGCTTCATGCCCAATGGCAATTACCTTGCCCGTCATGCGATCCACAGCTACAATGGACGGCTGGTCAACAACAATCTAGTCATTGTACATGATGAGGGTGTTGGCCGTCCCCAGATCTATGGCTATATCTGTTGTGAAAAAGTCAAAAAATCCCATTCAGTTTCGATATTCTACTTTTTAACTCTCTGTGTTTTATCTGCTTATAAGTCTGCACCCCCTCACATTCATCTACCCAACGTAGCTTCATACTCACTTATGATATTTATATCAAATAACAAGCCGAAACTAATGCCTGAAGTGTCTAACTCCCGTGAAAATTAAGCACATATCGTGATTTTCACAAAAATTGATGGTTTCTTCATCTCTTACCGAGCCTCCGGGCTGCACCACCACTTCAATTCCGTGCTCGTGGGCGCAGGCCACAGAGTCGGCAAAGGGGAAAAAAGCGTCGGATGCCAGCACGGCTCCCCTAAGGTCGAAGCCCAGCCTTTGGGCTTTGTCGATGGCCTGCTTCAGGGCATCGATACGGGAAGTCTGGCCCACCCCGCTGCCGATCAGCTGGCCGTTTTTCACAATGGCAATGGCATTGGACTTGAGGTGTTTGCACACTTTTTCTCCAAACACCACATCAGCCAGCTCGGCCTGGGTGGGTTTGCGGCTGCTTTTGTATTGCAGTTCCTCCACTTTGAGGCTGTGCAAGTCGCGGTCCTGCACCAGGTACCCGTTGAGCATGCTTTTGAGGCTGCGGGCTGGTAGCTCAAATGGCTTGCGTTTGAGCAGGATGCGGCGTTTCTTTTGTTTCAATATCTGCAGGGCAGCCGCACTGAAGTCCGGAGCCAGCAGCACCTCAAAAAACAGCTTGTGAATGTCGGCTGCCAGTTGTTCATCTATGCTGCGGTTGGCCACCAATATGCCGCCGAATGCCGAAACGGGGTCTCCGGCCAGAGCCTTGTGCCAGGCTTCATCCAGCTTGTCGGCCACTGCACAACCGCAGGGGTTGGTGTGCTTAATTACGGCAAAAGCGGGCAGCTCAAACTCATCTATTAGCTGCAGAGCGCCGTCTATGTCCACCATGTTGTTGTAAGAGAGGGCTTTGCCGTTGAGCTGCTCAAAGGCTTCGTCCAGCCTGCCGTAGAAAAAGCCCTGCTGATGGGGGTTTTCGCCATAGCGCAGGCGCGTGGGCCTGCTGGCAGAAATTTTAAGGCTGTCGGAGCCGGGAGCCAGGTAGCGAAAAATGTGGGTGTCGTAATGGGAAGAGACCTCAAAGGCTGCCGCAGCAAGTTCGCGCCTTTGCTCCAGACTGAGTACCCCCTGCTGGCTTTCGAGCAGGGCCGCCAGCTGCCCGTAGTAGTGGCTGGAGGGCACAATGGTCACGTGCTGAAAGTTTTTGGCCGCAGCCCGTATGAGGGCAATTCCCCCAATGTCAATTTTCTCAATGATGTCGGTTTCGGAAGCACCACTGGCCACGGTTTCCTCAAAGGGGTAGAGGTCCACAATCACCAGGTCGATGGGGGGGATGTCGTATTTTTCCAGCTCGGCCAGGTCGGCAGCCTGGTTTCTGCGGGCCAGAATGCCGCCGTGCACCTTGGGGTGCAGGGTTTTTACGCGACCGCCCAGTATGGAAGGGTAGCTGGTGAGATCGGCCACTTCGTGCACTTCCACACCCAGTGAGCGCAGGTAGGTGGCGGTACCGCCAGTGGAGTAGCAGGCGATGCCCAGCGCCTTAAACTGCTCGGCAATGGGGGCCAATCCCTGCTTGTGATAAACAGAAACCAGCGCTGACTGTATTCGTTTTTCGTTTGCCATGGTACAAATCAGCCGCGAAAATACGATGAAATATGCTAGGATGGAATAGCCATGCCAACTTTTTCAACGATTTGGGGATAGTGCCGGTGCTCCTGCTCCAAAATGAGCTGTTGGAGCTGTTCGGGGGTACAGCCGGGCGGGATGGGCAGCCTGAGCTGAAAAATGATTTCACCTTCGTCGTAGGCTTCGTTCACGTAGTGAATGGTGAGACCCGAGTGGGACTCGCCTGCTTCGATGACGGCCCGGTGGATGTGTATGCCGTACATGCCTTTGCCGCCGTAGCGCGGCAGCAGGGCGGGGTGTATGTTGAGTATGCGTTTGGGAAATGCCTGAATGAGGGCTGGAGGAATCATTTTGAGGTAGCCCGCCAGGGCAATGAGCTCAATGTGGTGCTGCTGCATGAGGCGCAACAAAAATGCGCCGTCGCGGCATTGGGCAGGCGTAAGCAGGTGGGCGGGGAGGCCGTAGGTTTCGGCCAGCTGCCAAATGCCCGAACGGGGGTTGTTGGTAACCAGCAGGACCACCTGTATGCGGGCATGCCGGGCAAAGTACTGCAGCAGGGCGCGGGCATTGGAGCCTCCGCCCGAAGCAAAAATGGCGAGATGGATAGGGGCTGAGTTTGACAAGCTTATTTTTGAAGCAAAATTAAACCTCCATTCTCAAAACCCCATTATTTTTCAGCATTTTCTCAAAAAGGTACCACCAACCCCAGCCAGGGTATGGCAATGAAGGTATCCAGCCCGGCCTCCAGCGGGATAAAGGCGCCGTAATCCAGCGAAATGCCCGGCCATACGGTACGCCCGCCAACTGAAAGCAGGATCAGGCTTTCCCCCCCGGTTCCTATGAAGTAGTTTTCAGTGAGCACATAGCCCCTTCTGCCGGTACGCAGCATCCCACTCAGGGTGATGGTAGGTGCATTGGCCCATTCGTCTCCGGTAAACCCATAGCCTATGCCCAGGTTGAGGTTTTTGTCGCGGCTGCCAATGGTGGTTACCCCATACGCAATGCCAAATACCCCCCCTTCTCCCAGCACAGTACCCAGCAGGGCCCCACCCCCCACCTGAAACTTGTCTTTTACCACAGGCAGGGAAAACTTGGGGGTGAGCCACACTGGGGTGGGACCTCCGCCAAAAAGAAAGAGTGGCACCACCCCGGCCCCTATGGAGAAATGGTCGCTCAGCCCTACACTTGCCTGATTGAAAAATACCCATACATTCTGGTAATATCCCTCTCCCCGCTTGAGACCGTAGCCGTTGGGCGCCCAGAAATAGCGCGTAGCCTGGGGATTTTCAATCCATATTTCTCCGTCCACCAGCTTTTCCACCTCTATGGGCTGGGCTTTTTTTACATCTGCCATCTGCAGGGTGATCATGCCCAGCTGATTGGTCTTCAGTACCACTTCGTGCTGGGTGCGGTGAAAAATTTTGCCCACATACTCATTTCCGTCTTTGGTTACAAAGCGCCACAACTGGGTGGTATCCTGTACGCTTTGGGCCTGGCTGCTGTGCATGCCCAGCATGAGCAGGGCCACACAACCGATGATGAATGTTTTCATGTTGTATGCCATAAAAAAGTTTGAACTTAGATGAGCTGCAAACTAAAGACCAGCACACTCAACCACCAATGAGGTTGCGCAACTACTGCATAAATTTTTGGTAGTTTTTGCCATAACTTTCAAGTGTGCAGGCCAATTAAACGGATATACACAAAAAATGGTTGGTGCCAAAGGCTGCCTTTCCCCCTGTCAAT
>RFHT01000754.1 GCA_003696835.1 Bacteroidota bacterium | reverse complement strand
CCGGGTATTTAGGTCGTGAGGTCGTGGCTTTCGGAGCTGATCCATTCCATTTTTTCCAGCATTTCCGGGCTCACCCCTGCCAGCAGGAAGTCATTGCGCTGCGACTTCAGGGCCCGTGCATCGGTGAGGTCGGCATCCTGGAAGTTGACGTTGACGAGCCGCTTGCCTTTTTCGCCTGCGGTGAGGGAGAGCTTGCTGAGCTTGACATTTTGTAGCTTGGCTCCTCTGAGGTTGGCCCCCTGGAAATTGGCATCGCGCAGGTCGGCTTGCTGCAGATCGGCGCCCAGCAAAATGGCGCCGCGAAAGTCGGCCTTGCGCAGGTTGGCGCCCTGCAGCTGGGCTTCTATGAGGGAAGCCCCCCTGAGGCGGGCCTGCTGCAGGTTGGTTTTGCGCAGGCTGGCGCGGTTGAGGTTGGCGCTGGACAACACCCCTCCCTCCAGGCTGATGCCGTTGAGGTTGCTCTCCTGCAAGTCGGCTTTGTACAAAAATGAGCCCCGGAGGTCCACTTTTCGCAGCTCGGTATCGTACTGCTGGCCGGCATCCCACAAAATGTCGCGCACGGGAAACTCCTGCTGCATTTTGGCCCCCCGCAGGTAGCTGCGGCTGAGGTCCATTTGGTGAATGCCTTCGCGGTTGAGTCGCTTAATAATGCCCAGGTTGCGGTACATGGCCTCGTGGTGGTCCCAGCCCCGGAAATCGTCCAGTTCTTCGTGGTACCGGCGAATGCGTTCCTCCTTTTCCTGCCGGTTGCGCGCCCGGCTTTGCAGCCAGAAAATGAGCACCCCCAGTATGAGCAGGTCCAGTATCATGCCATGACATTCTACCAGCACCTCTTCCCAAAAGTGGCGGTCGCTGTACAGGCCCAGGCTGGCCTGCTCCGACCCTGCGGCGCCCAGGGGCGTAAAAGAAAGCGTCAGCAGCACCAGCAGCAGCAAACACGCCAGCAGCACCAGCAAAGCAATGCCCACCTCCTGAGAAGTAAGGGAACGAAGTAGGCCGTTGTATTTCCTCATCATGTTGATTATCGCATTGGTTTTGCCCCAGATCATAGCTCAGGCCCATAATATCCGCAAAAATTTGGAAGACAACAAAGGGGCTTGCCCAAAGCCCCGGGCCGTGGGGTCAGGGAGCCCCGGGCTAAAGCCGCGGGGCTAACGAAGCCCCGGGCTAAAGCCGCGGGGCTACTTGGCCAGGCCGGGCTTCAGCATAACAACAAGGGATTTGCCCAACCGTAGCAGGTTTCGTACCTACGGCACGAAAAAACTCTGTGGGCACTTCGTGCTACCCATATTTGGGTCCCTAATGGGGCCATGCCGCCCATGACCCCGTTAGGGGTCACATATCGGTAGCACGCCGACCAAAACAGGGAGCCCGTGCCGTAGGTACGGAACATAGTTTGGCTGGCGCTTCGTGCTACTAAAGCCTCGGGGCAAGGTGGGCGTGCTTGAGCACCCAGGTGCTGATGTTGGCTTCATGGAGCAGGCGTTTCTTTTCAGCGGTGGCTGCGGCATGGGTGTCGAAGCTTCTGATGGCCACGCGAAATACGTTAGGAGAGACTGGTATCACCAGGGGGGAAAACCCCCGCACGGAAAATTCTTCCACCGCCTGGCGGGCGTTGGCTTGGCGGCTAAAGCTACCCACAATGAGGAGGTAGGGCTGCCGGAGGTCCGGCGCCGGCGGGGGTACAAAGGCATCGGGCTGGCTTTCGACCAGCTCTTCTTCTGCGCCTACAAAGGCCACCTCCTGCCTGTGAGAGGTAAAGTGGGCCGTATCCAGCTGCACAAATTGGCGCCGCATCTGTGGCCAGTCCGGTAGGGCCATGGCGAGGGAAAGGGGAGGCATTTCGGGGGCTGGCGGCAGGAGGGCCGCCTGGCGGGACAAGCTGACCGGGGCCACCGATACCACCTGGCCGGAGCTGGCCTGCAGTTCTTCAAAGGGGACTTTCTGGGAGGAAGCGGGCTCGGGCGGCGGCTCAGTACCTGCCACAAAGTGGAAGTCTGGCGGCACGGCCGCCGTATCCTGGGTAGCCACCGCAGGTGGAAAAGGCCCGCCGCCGGCGGGCGGCGGTGATGCAGGCGTAGAGCGGCGGCTCTGCTGCAGGGCCAGTAGTTGGGTTTGGTCCACAAAATGGGCTTGCCACTGCGGCCACCGGGCCTGCATGGCGTCCCAGGAGGGGAGCTCGGGCCCGGCCAGCAAGCCCGCAGGCGCAGCCACAGGCTGCGGCAGGGGCAGGTCCTTATCCTCAAACACCATGATGCTGCCAGGGTAGCAGGCCACCCATATTTTGCGGCTTTGGTCATCCAGGGTGATGCCAATGGGTTTGTGGTGGGTCTCTACCCGCCTGAGTACCTTCATGTCCGAGGTGCGGATTTTACACAAATTGTCCTCCAGGTAATTCACCACATACAAAAAAGCCCCATCGGCAGTAAGTACCATGCTACGGGGCGCCCTGCCACTGAAGGTCTTGCCCAGCACCTTTCCGGAGGGCAGCTCAATTTTTACCACCTTACCTTCACTATTGAGGCTGGCATAGAGGTACTTGCCTCCGGGGTCCAGGCAGAGGTGGCGAGGCCGCTGGCCAATGTCCCTGAGCCAGGATATGTGGTAATCTGTCAGGTCCACCCGTGCAATTTTATTGCTGCCCATAATGCCCACATAGGCGTACTTCCCCTCCCGGTCGATGGCAATGCCGCGCGGGTAGCGTCCCAGGTAAATGCGCCGCACTTCCCGCTTCAACTCCGTATCGATTATGCTCAGGTCGCCGCTGCACCAGTTGGATACCAGCACGTAGCGGCTGTCGGGCGTGGCCGCCAGGTATTTGGGCACACAGCCCACCTCCACGGCACCAATGACCTCCATGCGCTTCACATCCACCTGATATACATAGCTGTGGTCGTATTCCTGGCTGATGACGCATTTGTCGGTACCGGGATGGTTAAAGCCCCTGCCCGTCATCTCATAGTTGGATACCCAGGCGTATTGCCCGTCATGAGTGAATGCACTTTCCACTGGCGAGCCTTTTACCCAATGCTGTTTGGAGCTGAGGCCAAAGCGGCTGAGGTCCACGCGGTCGGGTATGGTTTTGACCAGCTTCATGTCGCGGTTATACACCGTAATGGTGTGGCGGTACATCATGTTTTGGGCAAAAAAGAGCCCGTGACCCGAATGCACGATAGACTTGGGCCGTATGCTGCCTTTGAGGGTTTTGACCAGTACCATGCCGGAGTCTTTAGTGGCGGGAGGAGGGGTAGGAGGGGGGTATGGATAGACAGCAGGCATCAGCCACATCCAGCAGACCACCAATAACGAAAGGAGAAAACTCGAATTATGGGACTTTTCCAGGTTCAAATCTACAAGCTAAAGTTGAACCTTTCAATTTTAAGGATTTTTATTCAAAAATTGTAGAGAGGTTTAAAATTTCCGGTCGTTTTTTCTCAAATTTCTCAATACCATCAGCATAGGTACGGGCCACTTCTTCGTCCTGATAGGTGCCTAAGACCAGCCCGTACAGCCATTGATTGGCCACATAATGCCCATACACCCAGATATCGCCTTTCCACAAGCGCTCAAAGCGGCGGATGGCCACTGTGAGCTCTTCCGTACTTACATACTGATGAATGAGGAGGCCGTAGCGGGCGAATGCAGGCCCGTCGCGGCTGATGAGCAGGTCGGGGCTGTAAGCCTCAAAGCCGGGTACACGCGTTTTGATGATGGCCCTGGGTAAATGGCTGGCCAATTCCTTTGTGCCAATATCGCGTATAAGGGCGTCCTTTTGTTGTGCCGGTTCACGCCCACCTCCCCGCAGCTGCATGGCATAATAGGGAGGCAGTGGCTGGGGAGCCTGCCGGTGAACGTACATACTGCGCAGGGGATCGCCCAGTTGGTAAAAGAGATTTTCCAGGGTGTGGAGCATATCCTGCCCGGAAAGATACCCCTCGTGTACCCCCATCAGGCTGCCCTGGGGATCGAAAAACAAAAAGGCCGGAAAGCTGTCAAATTCGTAGCGCTCGACCAGCTCAGAAGTGTGCAGGCTCACATCCAGGCTCACAGCCAGGTAAAAACGGTCGGTAAAAAAAATGAGTTCGGGCTCCTCCCAGCTCTGCTTCATTTGCTCACAGGCCTCGGCGAAGTGGGTGGAGTGAAAATAGATAAAATAGGGCTTATTCAGCTCCCGGGCCAGTAATTGGGCCTCTTCGAGGGTGCCGTGAAAGAAAGGAAAGCTTCGATCTTTAGCAAAACCTATGCTAAAGATCACCGAACATATCAGTGAAAGAATCAGTCGGGTAATCATGTCAGTATGCAGGTGCTAAATATTGCTTAAAGATATATTAAAATAATTATATATTCTACTTATTGTAAGAAATGGATTGTGTTTTTTAATTTAAATATTTTAAAACCCGATATAAAAACCCCAAAAAGCCCAAAACCGGGCCTGTGCTAAAAGCGCAGCCACCCCCGAAGCCGGAATGCGGATTCGGGGGTGGTGTAAGAAAAAAAGGGAAAAAGGAGAAAATACAGATTAGAATGGCACGCCGGGGTCCTCATCCGGTGGGGGAGGAGGGGGGAGCTGGTCTTTGTTCATTTTGGAAGGCAGGGTGATGGTGTTTCCTCCTCCGCCGTTGAAGGAGTTGTACACATCCTCAATGCCCGGATTGTTGCTGAAGTTCCAGTCGGTAAACTTGCCGTACTGCCCGATGAACTGCAGTTTGACCGAGCCGGTAGGACCGTTTCTTTGCTTGGCAATGATGAGCTCGGCCAGGCCCTGGGTGGAGTTGCCTTCTTCGTCGGTTTCAAAGCCGTAGTATTCGGGGCGATAGAGAAACATCACCATGTCGGCATCTTGCTCAATGGAGCCCGACTCGCGCAGGTCGCTGAGTACGGGGCGCTTGTCGCCGCCGCGGCTTTCCACGGCCCGGCTCAGCTGCGAGAGGGCAATCATACACACATCCAGCTCTTTGGCCATTTCTTTGAGGGCCCTGGAAATACTGGCAATTTCCTGTTCGCGGTTTCCGCTTTTGTTGGTATTGCCCGACATGAGCTGCAGGTAGTCGATTACCACCATGCTGATGCCTTTTTCGGCTTTGAGGCGGCGGCATTTGGCGCGCAGGTCCCAGATAGATAGGGCCGGGGTATCGTCTATATAGATGGGGGCCTTGCTCAGGGAGCCTATGCGGGTAATGAGCTGTTTCCATTCGTAGTCTTCCAGCCTGCCGGTACGCACCTTTTGGGCGTCCAGCTCTGCTTCGGAACACAGCAGGCGCTGCACCAGCTGTACGGCTGCCATTTCCAACGAAAAGAAAGCCACCGGCTCGTTAAACCTCAGGGCAGCATTGCGTGCCAGGGTAAGGGTAAGGGCGGTTTTACCCATAGCCGGGCGTGCCGCAATGATCACCAGGTCGGTTTTTTGCCAGCCGGCCGTCATCTTGTCCAGCTCCATCATGCCCGAGGGAATGCCTGTAACGCTGGTGTCCTTGCCGCGCATCTCTTCCAGCCGCTCCAGGGTCCTGACCACCAGCTCGCCCATGCCCAGGTAATTGCGCCTGAGGTTGGTCTCCGACACCTCAAACAACTGCTGCTCGGCCTTGTCGAGCAGCTCAAATACATCGGTGGTCTCGTCGTAGGCTTCCTTAATTACCTGGTCGGAAATGGAAATGAGGGAGCGCAGTATATGTTTTTCGGCCACCACCCGTGCGTGGTACTCTATGTTGGCCGAGGAGTTTACGCGGGAAGTGAGCTGGGTGAGGTAATAAGCCCCGCCCACCTTTTCGAGCTCCCCTTTTTGCCTCAGGGAATTTTTGACCGTGAGGATGTCGATGGGCTCAGAGTTTTGAAATAATTCCAGAATATTTTCAAAAATAATGCGGTTGGCATCCTTGTAAAACATCTGGGGCTGCAGCACATCCATGATGCGGTGCAGGGCATCTTTTTCCAGCAGCAGGGCGCCCAGCACCGCTTCTTCCATGTCCAGGGCCTGGGGCGGAAGCTTGCCCCCAATGGGCGTGGAAAGCGAGCGCACCTTGCCGGAGCCGCTTCCGTCGGGGTGGTTGAATTGGCCGGGTTCGGGATGGGTGTTTTGCGACATACTCACAACAAATCTATAGGATAAACGAAGATGAATATCAGTTAATTGGGCCCTGCTGCCTGTGAAAACCGCAGGGCGTTCAGCTTTTGGCACACCAATATGCCTGGCGCCGCCTGCGCCACCGCCTGTTTAATGTGTCCTGTGTTTAAATGAAAAAAAACAATTGCTTAGCTGCCCCTCATATTCCGGTGCTTTATCTGAAGTTGGCTAATTCTCTTAGTTCTAACGCCAAAGATAGTAAATCCCGTATTTCTAACCCAATTGTATGTTATTTTCTG
>RFHT01000753.1 GCA_003696835.1 Bacteroidota bacterium | reverse complement strand
TGCCTGCCAGTGTGCCCTTTGCCAATGTGAGCATAGACCCCACCACGGGCACTGTGAGCATCACAGCCCTGCCCGACAGCTGGGGCAGCCAGACCTTTACCATTACGGCCGATGACGGCCAGAGTGAGTTCAACCAGGCTACCCGTACCTTCAGCCTGAACATACAGGCTGTTAATGATCCGCCTGTGTTTGTACTGAGCGGCGACCTCATGCTGGAGGAAAACTTCGTCGGTACGGCCACTGTTAGCGCAACACCCGGCCCCGTGCCCGCCGATGAAAGCAGCCAAGGCGTAACCTACAGCCTGGATCCCCCTACGGTGAGTTTTGCCAATGTATCCATTGATCCGGCTACCGGAGAGGTAAGTGTAACTGCCCTGCCAGATGCTTCCGGCACCCAAACCTTTACCGTCACCGCCAATGATGGGCAAAGTGAAAACAACACCTTCAGCCAAACCTTTACCCTGAGCATACGGGCCGTCAACAATCCACCAACATTCAGCCTGAGCGGGGATGTGATTGTGGAAGAAAACTTTCCTACCACCGAGCGCGTGCAAGTAACTCCCGACCCCGTGCCGGCAGATGAGCAGGATCAGGTGGTAATTTACCGTTTGTCGCCTTCCTCGGTACCTTTTGCCAATGTGCACATAGATTCGCTGAGCGGCACCATCCTCATCACGGCTGTGCAGGATTCCTTTGGCGCCCAAACCTTTACGGTAACGGCCGATGACGGCCAGGCAGAAAACAACATCGCCACAGCAACCTTCACCCTCATTGTGAGGTCGGTAAACAATGCGCCTACCTTCAGCACTTCGGGCGACCTGCTGCTGGAGGAGGACTTCAGCGGCACCGCTACGGTGAATGTCATCCCCGACCCGGTGCCGGATAATGAGCGCGACCAGCAGCTGCGCTACAGCCTGAATCCAGCCAGCGTAGGCTTTGCAGCTCTCACCTTCAACACCTTTACGGGCATGGTGGAAGTACGGGCTTTGCCCGATGCCAATGGCAGCCAGGAATTTGTGATTACGGCCGACGACGGCCAGGCCGAAAACAACCTGGCCACCGACACCTTCCTGCTGGTGGTGCAGCCGGTAAATGATGTCCCTGCCTTTGTGCTGGATGTGAATACCCTGGAGCTGGAAGAAGATTTTGAGGGCACTGCCACTGTTAATGCCCTTCCCGAGCCTGTACCGGCCGATGAGCAGAACCAGCAGGTGGTTTACCGGCTGGTGCCGGACAGTGTGCCATTTGCCCGCTTTGATTTCGACTCCACTAACGGCCAGCTCCGGATCTCGGCCCTGCCCAACGCCCACGGAGAAGCCAGCATGATGATGATTGCCGATGATGGACAGGATTCCTTAAACCTGGATACGGCCCGCTTTGTGCTGCGCATACTCAGCACCAACGATCCTCCCACTTTCAGCCTGAGTGGCGACCTCACCCTGCCCTGGAACTTCCCCGGTACGGAGGAGGTCATCCTTACTCCCGACCCCGTGCCCGCCGATGAGCAGGACCAGCAGGTGAGCTACAGCCTCGAACCGGCCAACATCTCCTTTGCCCGGCTGAGCTTTGACAGCCAAACGGGCCGGGTGAGTTTCATGGCTGAACCCGATTCCTTTGGCAGCCAGGTGTTTACCATTACGGCCAATGACGGACAGGACATGAACCATACCGCTTCGGCCAGTTTTACGTTTACAGTCCTGCCTCCCGAGCCCACTTCCCTGCGCATCAACTGCGGCGCCGACCGGGACATGGCCTTTGGGCAGTACCTCTTTATCGCCGACACCTTCCACTTTGGCGGAGATGTGTTTTACAATCCGCACATCAAGGATGTGCTACAAACCACCTGGGATGAGTTGTACCGGTCTGAGCGCAATGCCCCTTCGGGAGTGAATACCTTTGAATACGACATTCCCCTGCGCAATGGCAAGTATATCGTGTATTTGCATTTTGCCGAAACCTACTGGGGCGCCTTCGGGGGAGGCTGCTGCGGCAACCTGGGCCAGCGGGTATTCAATGTGGAAGTGGAAGGAACGCCCGAACTGGTGGGCTTTGACATACTGGAGCATGTAGGGCCCATGACGGCCCTGGTACAGCAAGTTCCCGTGAGCATAGCCGATGGCAGCCTGCACCTCAAATTCAAAGCCCTGCAGGACCGCCCCGCCATCAAGGCCATCGAAATCCTCACACCCGCTGACTCAGCTACCTCTATTTCCATGATTCAGAATCCCAACAACCCCTTTGTGGATCCCATATACGAATTTGGCACCGAACCTACACCCGGAGATGGCAACATGCTCATATACCCCAATCCCGTGCCGGACGACATGACCATTTTGCTGGAAAACAGAATGGAAGGCTTGCTGGAAGTGTTTGTGTATGACAGCTTTGGAAAGCGGTACAAGGAATTTACCATTGACAAGAAGGAACGCTATGCCACCTTTACCCTGCCAGTGGATGACCTCATACCCGGCTATTATGCCATACAGGTGGTGGATCCCAATACGGGATTCAGCATCGCGAGAAAATTTTGGAAAATTACACGGTAATAATATTTTATTATCTTTTTATTTTTGTCATTAATTTTTTACATTTGTTTTAAGAACACAAGGTAAACGAGCCTGTATCTATTCAGCATATACCTGCTGCAAAAAAGGGGGAATACCCCAATAGTGCCTTCATGGACCATGCATACATGAAACTTTGTTTTTGTCAACCAC
>RFHT01000752.1 GCA_003696835.1 Bacteroidota bacterium | reverse complement strand
TGCGCAAAATTAAACGCGCTGTTTCAATCTTTGGTTCCATTTGACTATGCTTTTCTATGATAAAACAATCCGTTTGCACCGCCTTTGTACGGCTTTGGCACAGGCGGGCGATAACCACAAACAACATAGGAGGAAGGGGAGTGTGTTGGCTCATATATGAGCCATAGAGGGCAGGCAGAGTAGGGCTTGTGAGGCGGGGGTTTGCCCGCGTTTGCCTATCCCATAAGCAAATAGGGTTTCCAGTCTTCCTTTACTTTGCCAGAGTATTTGCTCAGGTACATGATAAAACTGGGCCTGAATGGCTGGTAGGCCAGCGGCATGCCCGCCTGCTCAGGGGTGAGGTCTCCCTTTTGAGAGTTGCATTTGTAGCAGGCCGTAACGAGGTTGTTCCACACTGTGCGCCCTCCCTGGGCCCGGGGCACCACGTGGTCCACTGTGAGGCGCTCCCTGCTGCCACAGTAAACGCAGCGATTGCCATCCCGCTTGAAAATATTCTGACGCGAAAGAGATACCTTTTTGAAAGGCAGTTTCACATATCTGTATAACCGTATGATGGAAGGAAAACTAAATTCTTCACTTACAGAACGAAACCTTCTCTCTGGCACGTCTGTAATCATCTCCGCCTTACGCAGCATCACCAGTACAAGAGCCCGCTCAGGATCACACAGGCTGATGGCCTGGTAATCCTGATTTAATACCAGTACTTGCATCATGGTTATCGTTGATTATTGAATGATATAAAGAAATAAGATTGCTCATGTTTTCATAGAAATCCTTCCGGATATGGCCTTATTTTGCATGCTGGCAGTAGAAATAAGGTACCCGTAATCCATTCTATGACCAAAAAGATATTAAAAATATATTAATTTTCAGCAGATTGAGTAAAAAAAATCAGGTCGAAGCCCTGTATGTGCTCCAACCTGAGTAAATTATGTTTGTATAAGAAATGCCTGCTCAGCCAGCCTGCCCGGGTTCGATCTCCTGCCCCAGCTTCTCTACAGCAATTTTTGCCTCCCGCAAGCGGCAGTCGGCATACTTCATATACAGTTTGATGGCCGCTATTTTTCCCTGATAGGTTAAAGTAGATTTCACTTTGTCAACTCGCTCGGGTTCTAATGCCTTGATTCTTACATTTTCCATGACTGCCTAAATTATAACATAAGCATCTTTCTCATTACAGGCGGCCAGCTTGTTCGCCAGCTGGTGTTTTTGTTTATTTCGAAGCAATTCTCAAAAGAAGCGCTGCCTGATCATCCATTTTTACTTTTTGCGAATCCTTTGTAAGGTGCTTTTTCGCTCCCGCAGGAACCTTACATATTCATTTACAAAATATGTGCCTGTTATGTTTGCTGCTATTTGATTTGGCTTTACCGGTCAATAATGCCGGATAAAATGTTTAAATCTCTGCTTAAACCGTCGGTTCTACGGCATTAGTAGATGTTTCAATGAGATAATTTATTGAAAAACATATAGTTCAAATATCGTATTAATGAAAAAATCTTACATCTCCCTCACAGGCAGGTGCTGCTCCCGTTTTGGATAAGTTTACCGCTTTGGCCTTCAAATGCCGAATTTGTACCAGTCTTCTCCATTGCTGAAGTAGCGTTCCGTCTTTACCTTGTGAGGCCTTACAGCCCGGTGTTGCTTCAAACGCTTGTACAAGAACAAGCGAATCAATGTATGTGCAAATTGTTTCATATCGGTTGGATCAGGGTGAAAAAATATAAGTTTCTGCTTTAAGTTTTATAGCATATAAACGAAAAAAGTAACCACCCAGATGGTAAAAAACTCAAGATTATACAGCCTGGGTTGTACGCACCGAAAAAGAACGGCCAGACCTGCGGGCCGGCTGGGTCGGAAGGGCAGGAGTCGAACCTGCGATCTTCTGTATATCAGACAGATGCCTTTATCCACTTGGCCACCTTCCGGAATGGAGGGGTTGATGGGCCCGGATGTTGTTTAGATTACCTCCTTTCCCTTTTGCCATCAACCTCCTCCGTAAATGTTTGTGTTGGACGCTATGTGCCAAATCCGTACGTCAAATACCGCTTTCTCAAACTCCGTTTGAGGGTGGGAGTGTCAGGCCTCAGGCCTGACCCTTGCCCTTGTTACCTAATCATTGCCCGAAAGCGGAATATGTTCAGGTAAGTGGGATAATTTTTTATAAAAAAAACTTCGCATACTGTTATCGGCTGAGAGGAAGCTCCATAAACATTTCCCCCCCGCTTGCAGTTATTTAGAGCATGAAGCATGTTTTTTGGTTTCGTCGCGATTTGCGCCTGAAGGACAATGCGGCCCTGTACCACGCCCTGAAGGCGGGCAGGCCGGTGATGCCAGTGTTTATTTTTGACCGCGAAATACTGGACGACCTGCCGCGCCGGGATGCCCGCCTGCTGTTTATACACCGGCAGCTGAGCAGGCTCAAAGATCAGCTGGAAGCAATGGGCAGCAGCTTGTGGGTGTATGAAGGCAGGCCGCTGGAGGTGTGGCGCCAGCTGATCCAACAGGAGGAGGTTGAGGCGGTATTTGCCAATCACGACTATGAACCCTATGCCCGCAGCCGGGATGCAGCCGTGGAAGCCCTGCTGAAGGAGAGCGGCATTGCCTTTCACACCTTCAAAGACCAGGTGATGTTTGAGAAAAGGGAGATACTGACGCAGCAGGGCAAACCCTATACGGTGTTTACCCCTTACAGCAGACAGTGGAAAGCCC
>RFHT01000751.1 GCA_003696835.1 Bacteroidota bacterium | reverse complement strand
GTGGTTGACAAAAACAAAGTTTCATGTATGCATGGTCCATGAAGGCACTATTGGGGTATTCCCCCTTTTTTGCAGCAGGTATATGCTGAATAGATACGAGCGTTCTTAAGATACAAACCGCTTATCTACCATTAGAGCTCAGATACCTTTTCTACCAGCTCGTTGTAGTCGTTGAGTTTGCGAAACTTCATTTTCAGCTTGGCCGTAGCGGGCCCTTTTTTCTTCTTCTTTACGTAAGTGGAAAGTTTAAACTCTCTTTTGGCAAAGTAGGGGGTATCGTCATTGTCGTATTGTATGGCAATGAGGACGAGCTTGGTATCGTCGGCCAGGTATTTGATGCCTTTTCCCCTATATACCCTGGTGCTTTGCTTGGTGAAGGGGATGAAGGTGCGCACCACTTCTCCTACCAGCATCACAGAGGTATTGCGTTCAAAGCGTTTGCCTTTGAGCTTAACGGTGAAGTCCACGCCGGGGTCGTCCTCGTCGGTGTTGGTGGCGTAGTGCAGGGGACGTGCTACATTGAAGCGGGCTGTGGTGGGCGCCTGAAACTCGTACATATTGCCGCGGTAGCCTACGGCTACATCGGGCAGCAGCTGCCAGAGGCGAACGGGCGTAATCACGGGTGCAGGCTTGCTGCCGCGGCTTCTGCTGCCGCTGCTACTACCGCCTGAGCCGCGGTAAACGGCCATGTTGGGCTCGCGGCGGGTGGTGGGCATCTCTACTTTGAGGGCCATGCCCTGCTTGAGGCGCACGGGCCGTCTGCGGGCATTGCGTACTTCAACTTCTACCATGCCAGCCGTTTCCAGGGGGCCGTTTTTATCGATGGTAGGCATGGCAGAGAGGATGATGTCCTTTTTGTTGTAGAGCTCTTTGATTTCAAAAGAAAGCTGGGTGTCGTTGGTTTCAAATACATTGGGGGGAATGGTGATGCGCGTGCCCTGGGGGCCAGTGATGATGTTGGTGGCCCTGGGGTCTATGGTGAGGGCATCGAAGCCAGCTTGCTGCTCTACGGGCACGCCGGGGTCCACTTCGGGCTCGGCGGGAGGTGCTTCCTCCTCGGTATTTTCCGCAATGGGAGGTTCGAGCGGTTCGCTGGAGAAGATCACGGCTATGTCGGCGCGGCGGTTTTTGCTTCTGCCCAGAAAGGAATTGTTGGGCGCAACGGGCTTGCGCGTGCCAAAGCCTTCATAGGACATGCGGTTGGGGTGCAGGCCCTTTTGTACCAGGTAGGAATATACGCTTAGGGCCCGGCGTTCCGAGAGGTCCTGGTTGTATTCGTCAGAGCCTATGCTGTCGGTGTGGCCGGTTATTTCAACATAGTAGGCAGGATAGCCGCTGAATTTTGCGATGAGGCTGTCCAGGGCAACCTGGTATTCTGCTTTTAATCTGTCGCTGTCGAAATCAAAATAAACTGTGTCAATGGCAAATTGTTGGGCAAAAGTATATGAGCTGCCCACAACTGCCAGCAGTAGGAAAAGCCAAAGTTTTTTCATAGTAAAACACATTAAGGGCAAATATGTGTGAGAACGAATGAGTTCACATCCATGTAATAGCTTCGAATATAGCAGAAAAATTTCTATACTAAAAAATCAGGCTTTTCCGAACAACCCTCAGAAGCCCTTTAATACACAGGTATGGCTCACAAATACTTGTCGGTGACGACTTTGAGTTTTTGCTGGTCAATGGGTTTGATAATATGGCTGTCCATACCGGCTTTGTGAAATTCTTCGATTTTTTCGGGCATGGAATGAGCTGTCAGGGCAATGATGGGTACGTGCCGCCCATTGGGCAGCTTGCGAATAAGGGGGGTGGCCTCCAGCCCATCCATAATGGGCATCTCAATGTCCATGAGGATCATGTCAAACTGCTGGTTGCGGACGATTTCTATGGCTTCTTCGCCATTGTTGACTTTGGCCACCTCATAGCCTTCCCGTCCCAGTATGTGCTCGGCAATCATCAGGTTTACTTCGTCGTCTTCGACCACCAAAATTCGCTTTTTCTCATGCATGAGTAGTGCTCAGATTGAGGGTTGCGGTAAGGGAGCCTCAAATTACATCCTTTTAGCAGATTATCAAAAAGCCGATGGGCAAGTGGTCAATATTCCCGAATTATTTGACCCTGCCAATCATGATATTCCTGAAATCAATGGCCATGTCGCGGTTGGCGTGTAGCTGCAGCCCCACGGGCCCTTTGAGTACGGCTCCTTCCGTATCGCCCTCATAGGTCATCACCTGGCTGCCGTTGAGCCACACGGTGTAGGTGTTGCCAATGGCCAGTACCCTGAGGGTGTTCCAGTCGTGGGGGTTGAGCAAGTCTGCCACCCCCTGTGCTTCCACAGGGTAGCCCTTGCCGGGCACGTAGGGCGAGCCGGTCATGTCGCGCCCCAGGGAGCCGGAAATGCCGATTTGAATCTGGGGGTTGGGAGCCTGGTCGGAGCGCAAAAAAATGCCGGAGTCCACCGTGCCTTCTCCCATGCGAAAGTCGGCCTGTACCACGAAGTTTTTGTACGACTTTTTGGTCCACAAAATCATACCTCTCTTTTCGGGCCCATTTTTGATAGAAAGCACGCCATTTTGGGCTGTAAACCAGATGTTGTCGGGGGGCACCTGCCATCCATTGAGGTTTTTGCCATTAAAAATGGGTTTCATTCGGGGCGTTTGGGCCCGTAATCCACCCAGCAATAAACAGCTGAGCAGGCAGGCCAGTAGGATTTTTGTTTTCATAGCGATAAATTGGTTGACAAATCCATTTTTACAAATCTATCATCCATGACTTTTTTCGCTCTATTTTTGAAAGGGCAAACGTATCAACCCTTTTTTTGCACGAAGGTGCCCGGCTATTTGCTGCTGCTGCTGTGCTGGCTATATGCAGGCAAGCTGGGCGCCCAAAGTATCCCCAACGAGGGTTACGACCTCTCTGCTTTTTCTACCCAATACTACAGCATTCCCTTTGTGGACCTGAATGACCAGCACCACCGCCAGGTGGTTGTGGACCGGGAGGCGGGGCAATACCTGGGCCACCCCAGCACGGTGCTGCTGGATGACGGCCAAACGATCTACTGCGTTTACCCCAAGGGGCACGGGCGGGGGCCGCTGGTGATGAAGCGCAGCACCGATGGGGGCCTGAGCTGGAGCCAGCGCCTGGAGGTGCCGCCGGGTTGGGCGAGCTCTCTGGAGGTGCCTACCCTCTTTCCGGTAGAGGATGCCGCCGGCAAGCGGCGCATCATCATGTTTTCGGGCCTGTATCCGGCCCGCATGGCCATAACGGAAGATGAGGGCCGTACGTGGACGGACCTGGCCGCCGTGGGCGACTGGGGGGGCATTGTGGTCATGGGCGATGTGATGGAACTGAACACGGGCAAGGGCCATTACATGGCTATGTTTCACGACGACCAGCGTTTTTTTACGCACAATGGCCGTTCGGCAGAAGAAAAAAACCGCATGCAGCACAACCAGCCGCTCTTTAGCCTGTACAAGACCTTCTCCTACGATGGCGGCCTGAGCTGGAGCTATCCCCAGGCGGTGTGGGCCAGCAGAATGGTGCACCTGTGTGAGCCCGGGCTGCTGCGCTCACCCGACGGCCGCCAGATTGCGGCCCTGCTGCGCGAAAATTCACGCCGCATGAATTCCCACATCATTTTTTCGGAGGATGAGGGTAAAACCTGGTCGGCGCCACGCGAACTACCCAACGCCCTGACGGGCGACCGCCACCAGGCCCTGTACCTGCCCGACGGGCGGCTGTTTATTTCCTTTCGCGACAACAGCCCGGGCCTTTCCCGCTTCCGGCAGCTGAAAAGCGCCTGCTCCGACTGCGATGAGGCCATACTGCGGCAGCAGGCCGGGCCGGTGAGCCCTACCGCCGGCGACTGGGTGGCCTGGGTGGGTACTTACGAGGACCTGCTGCAGGGGCGTGAAGGGCAGTACCGCATACGCCTCAAGGACAATACCCGGGGCAGCGATTGTGCCTACCCGGCCCTGGAACTGCTGCCCGACGGCACGGTGGTGGCCACCACTTATGGCCACTGGGAGGTGGGCGAAGCGCCTTACATACTCAGTGTGCGCTTCAAGATAGAGGAACTGGATGCGCTGGTAAAAAAGCCCTGAGAGGCGC
>RFHT01000101.1 GCA_003696835.1 Bacteroidota bacterium | reverse complement strand
CCCTTTTTTGCAGCAGGTATATGCTGTATTAAAATAACTATTCTTCTCAAGAAATCAGCTTCCTGTTTTAGAAAAGTTAGTAAGAGGCTTCTGACTTCTATAAACACGGAAATACTATGCTTATTAGAAAAATGCCTCAGGCTATCCCGAACTCACGTTTTATTAAGGAAGGAAGTGCCTGTATTTTTCAGAGCCTTGCTAAATGCTGTTCACATTTTTCTATGATCCAGGCGGGGTTGTTTACATCTCTGGCCTGGCTAAGCTCCTGCAGTATGTGTGCATACTCCTGCTTTGTATTTGCATTCAGCAGTTTGAGCGAATAGTTGTGGCGGTTTATCAGACTCTTTTTTAACCCTGGCTTTCTAAAGGTCCTTTGCCTCAGGAACCTCCTCAGTCTCTTGAGATATTCTCTTAGCACATGATAGGGTTCTCGTCTTTCGTAAAAAATCTGAAACTGATAAAACCTGGCCGTTATTTGGTAGGATTGGTGAGTATAGCCATAGTTAAATCGCTGAAGTGCCCGGGTATAATCCTTGTTGGCAAAGGCCAGCATGCCCTGGCATAAACTCTGGACTTCTTCCCTGCGGTCGGCCGGCAGGCGGTGGGCATGTTTTTCCACAAAAAAGCCACCTCGCTGATGTTGCCAGAGCTGATGCCCAGCTTGACATAATTCACAAAAGGGGTTTCGCCTATTGTGGGTTCCTGCATCATTAGCCCTGCTTCTATGGCCCAGCTGTACATGCTGAAGAGGCTTTGGGTATAGACCGGGGCGTTTTCCTGGTTTCGCTTCCTGATGAGGTAATTCATCAGCAGGTAAAAGGGGTTGCGGAATTCCTCAATATTACTGAATAGAGCCTGACTCTTTTTGATGTCCTGTATGAGTTGCTCCAGGGCCTGTTCATTTTCCTCCCCACCGTGATACAGGCTGTATATTCGCAAGAAAATGCTCGTAAGGGCATGCTGGTTTGCTATTTCCTGCTGCCCGGACTGCTTCCCATCCTTCATGCTTTGCTGAATAAATTGCAGCAACAGCGCTGATGAGGCCTGCTGCGGCTTGCCATTAGAAGCCTTCGAGGATTTGTACAAACTGAGCAGCAGGTATTCCTGCCCCATGTAGTTGGTCCAGAGGTCGATCAATTCCTGGGTTTGTTCCGGGCTGATTGGTTGCTTCATCAGGGCCCGTACTTGCTGGTGAGTAGCCTCCATCTGAAACATGGCCTGAAAAAAGTGCTTATCCAGGTGTCCCAACTTCAAAAAATCGGCTCTCTTTTTTTTGATGATGGCTTCCAGCTTAGCCTGATCGAAATTGGTGCGAAGCAAATGACGCACAAACAGGATGTCCCTGGTGTAGGGAACCTCACCCAGTTCCTGAAATGCCAGGTATTGCTCCAGTAATGCAGATAAATCAAAGTACAATTTCCGCAGCCTGCCATCTTTCAGGGGTTCTCCCGGGAAAAGTTTTTGCCAGATTTGCTGCTTATCCCCGACTTGTTCATGCATCAGAATGTCGAAAAGCCGTTGTACGTTTTGGGATTTGTTGTCAAGTATGAAATACAAAAACCGCCCAAATCGCTGCTGATCTTTGAGGCAATTCAAAAGCTGATGTAATTTATGCCTGGATGGATCCTTCATTTTTCCTGCATGTAGTCTTTTGTGGGGAATTTGTTCAGTCGGGCATTTGCAAGTTAGCAAAAAAAGCTATGCGCTTATAACATTTTAGCCATTTTGTGTATGAAAAAATCTATTTTTAGCTCTCATGGGCATATTTTCTTATTTTTTGATAAAAACTTTTTGCATGATCTGGCTTCATATTAGTAGGGCGATTTTACCTCCCTTGTGAGCAAATCATGCTACCTTGTAATCACTGTTATCAAAGAGTGCTTAATGCAAGCTACTCACTTACAAGCTAAGTTTTATGCAAGTCGATGTCAACCAAACATTAGTACCGTCCTATTCAAAGGAACGATCGTTTATTGAGCGTGCAACAAGAGTCGTGGAGGCTCATCTGGCTAATGACAGCTTTAGCGCCTGCAAGTTTGCGGAGGAACTAAAAATGAACAGAATGACCCTGCATCGACGCCTGAAAAAACTTACTCAGATGAGCTCCACGGCTTTTATTCGACATATACGCCTGAAAAAGGCTGCTGAACTGCTGCGCACCACCGACATGAAAGTAATAGACATAGCTTTTGCAGTGGGTTTTGTACATACGTCATACTTTGCAAGCTGTTTTAAGCAGCGGTATGGCTGCAGCCCTTCTCACTATTCAAGGAGACATGAAACACCGGTATTACAGATCCAATAACTGAACTCATCCGCATTCAACTTCTTAGGAAAGCACTTTTACCTATTAAACCTGAGGGGCCTGTTTATTGAAACAGGCCTATTTTTTTTTGGTGGGAATTTCACCGTCCACATGCTGTGAGTAAGAACCCTCTTTCAGACGATTTTTTGGTTAAAAGCAGGCAATTGTTTGAGGGTATTGATGGTGTGCAGGGGATCGGTAGAGCTGAAGACAAAATTGCCGGCTACGAGCACATCGGCGCCTGCCTGCAGCAATTTTGGGGCATTGTCGAGGTTAACGCCTCCATCCACTTCAATGAGGGTGCTGCTACCCGCCTGGGCGATCATTTGCCTCAGTGCCCTGATTTTATCGTAGGTATAGGGAATGAACGTTTGTCCACCAAAACCCGGATTCACCGACATGATCAGGGCCACATCCACCCAGGGCAATACATGCTGGTAAATGTGTACGGGTGTGGCCGGGTTGATGGCCAGGCCCGCCTTCATGCCCAGCTCTTTGATGCGCCTGAGGTTGCGGTCGATGTGGATGCAGGCTTCGGCATGTATGCTCAGCACATCGGCTCCCCATTCGGCAAAGGCTTCGAGGTAGCGCTCGGGTTGCTCAATCATGAGGTGTACATCTATGACCTTGGAGGTGAGGGGCCGTATGGCCCTGAGTACGGGCGACCCAAAAGAAATGTTGGGAACAAACATCCCGTCCATCACATCGAAGTGTACCCAGTCTGCCTGGCTTTTGTCGATCATGTCAATTTCGCGGGCCAGGTGGCAAAAATCAGCGGCCAGAATAGAAGGGGCAATAATGGGTTTTGACATAAGTGAGCAGGTGTTTTATAGGACCAACGTACAAACGGCGAATTTCGCCTGTACCGGCCTGAGTTCATGGCTGCCAGTAGATTTTCCTGACACTTGGCAAAAGAAGGTAGATCAGGCCAAAAGTGCAAATGAGGGCAAAGGCAAGATTTACAATAAGGGAAATCTTAAATTGACCTATGCGCAGCATAGATACAGCTTCCTGGCCGGAAATAACGAGTTTCTGCTGCTCAAAGGCAAGATTTTCATACAAAACAACCGCCAGGGTGATGAATAAGGCATTCAGGCAAAGCAATAACAGCAGACTAGAGCCCCAGCCAAAAATGCCCTTCATGTCCAGACTCAGCCCCAGCAGCAAAGTAGCCATAGGCAGCGCAATGCCTGAAAAGGAGGTGTGCATGCTCGGCAGCCCACCAAACAAAGGTACAAACTCCCATTCGCAATAGGCCCAGGAAAAAAAAATACAGGAAAGGCCGGGCAGCAAAAAGAACAAGCCTATGCCCGTAAGCATGCGCGATGCATAGGCGAGAAAGGCTTCATCCGAAGTGAAAATATCTGGCATGAAATGCTGCATCATATCGAGTAAGTGGCCGCTTAACAAAGGAACAAAAAAAAACTCGCATTCCCAATCAGGCCCGGCCAGGTGAGCGGCACCTCAGCTGGGCAGGATTCACTCTGCCGGCAGGGGCTCCACCGCAATGAGCCGGGCGATTTCTTCCTCTATTGCAATTTGCCTGCCGTTTAGTTGCAGCAGGTGTTGCCCTGCCTGAATGGATGACACATCTACTTCGCTGCCAGGCTGCAGGCCAATCTCCCACAGATGAGAACGCACCAGGTGGTTCATCTGGTGCAGGCTGATGCGCACCCGCCTGCCAGAGCGTATGGAAGCCAGACTCAGCAGCTGATGTTGCGTAAAGGGGATGGGAGAGCCGTGGGGGTCCTTCTGTGGATGTCCCAGCTTCTGGTCCAGGTCCTTGATGAGTTCTTCGGTGAGTATGTGCTCATATTTTTCAGCATTTTCGTGAATTTGGTCTTCGCTCAGTCCCATTTCTTTTACCAGGTAGGTTTCCCACAGGCGGTGTGCGCGAATGAGGGCATAGCCGTTTTGAAGGCCTTTTTCGGTGAGTTCCACCTGCCTGCCGTTGAGACGCATCAGCTTTTGGCGCTCGAGCCTGCGCAGCAGGCCCAGCACTTTGGGCGTGGAAAGCCCCAGCTTGCCGGCGATTTTTTCTGCCGTGGCACCTTCCCGCTCACTGAGTTTTACGGCCTGTTTGAGCACATCTTCCAGCAGGATTCTTTGGCGCTTCTTCTGCCTTTTGAGGTATTTGCTCAGCAAGCCCCTTCCCGGGGCTGCAAACACGGCTATGAGGTACAGCCCGGTGGCACTTACCGTCATGGCCGGGCCGGGGGTGGTTTCAAAAGCTACCGAAAGCAACAGGCCCAGGGTGGTAGAAAGCAAGCCCACGGCTGCCGCGATAAAAAGCATGCGGTTCATTCTGTGCGTAAGCAGATAGGCCGTTGAGGCAGGGGTGATGAGCATGGCCACCACCAGTATGACGCCTACCGACTGCAGGGAAGCTACCACGGCAAAGGAAAGCAGCAACATGAGAAAATAATGAACCGTGCTTACGGAAATCCCCAGGGTTTTTGCTACCACTGATTCAAAAGTGGTGATGAAAAAATAGCGGTAAAATACCGTTACGCATAAAAGGGTAAAGCAAAAAACCAAAAAGGTCATCCACAGATCCTGGTTGGAAATGCCCAGAATATTTCCGAAGAGAAAATCCTTGAGGTCGAGGTGTACCCCTTCCTGAGTGCTGAGCCACGAAATACCCATCACCCCTATGGCAAACATGGAGGTAAAGACGATGCCAATGGCGGCATCCTCATGGGTTTTGACATTGCGCTGTATCCAGGTGATGAGCACTGCTGCCAGCAAGCCGGCCACCACTGAGCCAGTAAAGAAACCCAGCACACTATACCCCGCTATGATGAAGCCAGCTACTACCCCCGGCAAAATGGCGTGTGAAAGCGCATCTCCTATGAGCGACATGTTGCGCAGCACAATGAAGCAGCCCAGTACCCCACACATCACGCCTACCATGGCTGAGGCATAGAGTGCCCGCAGGGCATAGGGTTGCTGAAATACCTCGTAAATATGCGTGAAACTTTCCATATTACAGATAGTGTTCGGTTTGTTGAAGAATGGTGAGCCGGCCACCATAAGTCTTGCGGATATTTTCGTCGGTGAAAACCACTTCGGTGTCTCCGGCAGCAACCAGGTGCTGGTTGAGCATGATGAGACGGTCGAAATACTCCTTTACTTTGGCCAGGTCGTGGTGAATGATCACCACCATTTTGCCCTTGCGGGCCAGCTCCCGCACAATTTCCATGATGCGTTTTTCGGTGGTAATGTCCACCCCCACAAAGGGCTCATCCATGAGGTAGATTTCCGCTTCCTGGCACAGGGCCCGGGCAATAAACACCCGCTGCTGCTGGCCGCCACTGAGCTCCCCTATCTGCTTGTCTTTGAGGTCGCTTATGCCCATTTGCTCCAGGGCCTCCATGGCTCGCCGCCTGTCGGCGGCAGTCAGGCGCTCAAACACCTTGCGGTGCGGATACCGGCCCAGCAGCACCACGTCCAGCACACTGGCCGGAAAATTCCAGTCGATTTCCTCCTTTTGGGGAATATAGGAAATGTATTTGCGCACCTCCGCTATCTCCCTACCATTGATCAGGATCTGACCTGCATCTATAGACACCAGTCCCAGTATGGACTTGAAAAGAGTGGATTTGCCCGAACCATTGCCTCCAACCAAACCATATACATAACCCGACTCTATCTGTAAATAAATATTGGACAAAGCGGTTTTTTTATCATAGGATACCGACAAGCCTTTGATGTCTATGCAGTATTGCTGCCAGCTGAGCATGGGGTCTTTGGTGCCGTTGAGGCGAACACTTACAAGGATGAAGGCCAGGGCAAACAGCAGCAGAATGATCCAGATAAAGGTATAATCAGTTGTTTCTTCGGGCAGCCTGGCCGGAGGACGCGACAAAGCCTGAACGATGAGGTCGGTATTCTGCTTCAGCATCTTGATGTAGGTGTCGGCGCCACTGTCTTCATCTCCCAGCGAATCGGCATACAATTTACCTCCTATGACGATGCCCAGGTCATTGGCCAGCTGGAGCAGTAGTTTGGGGTTGATGGTAGATTCGATAAAAACAGCAGGGATCTGATACTGCCGTATGACGGAAATGAGGTGGTTGAGGTCCTGCATGCGCACGTCGGCATCGGTGCTGGTGCCCATCACCGAAACCACCCTGAGGCCATAGCGGTTGCCGTAGTACCGGAAGGCATCGTGGCTGGTAATTAGGATGCGCTGCTGGGAAGGAATTTTTTGGATGGCCTGCATAATGTAGGCGTCCAGTTCTTCCAGTTGCTGTTTGTAGTGCTGGTAGTTGGCTTCATAAGCCTCATAGTTTGCCGGGTCCAGCAATTGCAAGGCATCGCGTATATTCCGGATATAAATGAGGGCATTGTGTACGTCCATCCAGGCATGGGGGTCGTAGGCATTTTCATATTCGGTACTTTTGATGGGCTTTATTCCTTCACTAACCGTTACAATGCGGGCACGGGTGCCGGAATAGGTAATCATCTCATCCAGCCAGCCTTCCAGGGTGAGGCCGTTTTTGAGAATGAGGTCTGCTTCGGTGATTTTTTTGGCATCGCCGGGTACTGGCTCATATATGTGCGGATCCCCTCCAATGGGCATGATAGAGCTGACATCGGCATATTCCGTGGCAATGTTGCTGGCCATGTCGGCAAGAAAGGAGGTAGTGGCCAGTACCCTGGGCTTTTGGGCTTGCAGGGCAGAAAGCCCCAACATCATCGACATGCACATGGCTGCACAAATCCGTATGCCAAGCCGGGCTCTGTTAAACAACAAATCGTTCATTCCCTTATATTTTGAGCCATAAAATTAAGGGAATAAGATCAATAATTAAAAATAATCTAAATTAATTTTTAAGCTAGCCTAAAAAAGGCTGACCTATGTGTGCCTGCCTACATTAATTTAACACCTCTTCTTCAAAGGGAGCAAACTGGGCCAGCAAAAAGGCCTCGTACATATTGCCCCCCGGCGATACCTGTAAGCCAATTTGGGGAAAACTGAGGAGGTACTGCTTGTTTTTTATCAAGTTTTGCCTCACATCGCTATCCACATTTTGCAGCATGTATTCGAAGAAATATGCGTTTTGGATATAGGCAAAAATGTTGGATTTGTTGCGAAACTCTTCCCGGAAATCCTCAAAATATTCCTGGCTTTTCAGGGTGTTGTTTTGCAGGTATTCGTCTATCACATACTGCAGGGCAGTGGTATCATTGCTAAATACCACGTAATCGTCTATGAAGGTATAGTGGGGCTTTTCAATTCTGCTAAACATCTTTTTGAAAAACAACTTGAAAAAGCCATTCAGATCGAGGTACTGAATGGGGAAGCCGCGGTAATCAACTGCCCTGAATTTGAGGGGCGTCCTTTTGCGTATCTGCTCGCGTACGAAATCCAGCTTTTCTTTGGCCAGCTCGTAATCATCAAAATGCAGCATGGCATAATAGTCGTATTGGTCGCCCGCTTCATTGGTGGGAATGATGGCCATGGCAACTTCGTCGGTCATCCAGCTAAAAAAGTCTTCTTCAAAGTTGATTTTGAGCAGTTTTTCTGTCCGGCCAATGTTTTTTTCCAGTTTTTTGTACTCATCGGGTTTTTGCTCACGGTAATAAGAGAGCCACCGCTGATAAAAATCTTCAAAATCATCAAAACCTACACTGGTAAACATGGCCGTGCGTGCAGGCATGATGCCGGGCGCCAGCACCCTTCCCTGGCCCACATCTCTGAAAACAGAGAGAAAAGAGGGAACGGTATCAACTTGTTTCATATATCCCCTGAATGCCGCCTCCTCATCTGAAAGGCTCAGGTCGAAGGAAGAAAAAGACAATACCTCATCTATGCCCTCGAGCAGTTCGGGCATGGGAGAGGTATAAGCCAGTATAAGGTCGTCCAGGTAGTGGTAGTTAAGGTAAATGGTATAGAGGTCGTCGCGGTTGGTGCGTTGGCGCACCTGGGCAAAATCCAGGTTGTCGGTAATGCTGCCGCTTTCGGTTTGGGCTATGGCTTTTCGAATGAGTTGATCATCGTAGGAGCCGACGAGGATGTTATCGAGAATGG
This sequence comes from Bacteroidota bacterium, assembly GCA_003696835.1. GTDB lineage: Bacteria > Bacteroidota > Bacteroidia > J057 > J057 > J057. The sequence continues at coordinate 1,982 of RFHT01000101.1, read as the reverse complement.
CCAGGGAAAGCGTTTCGTCAGATTCAGGATCATAAAGACGCAGGATGTCGATGTTGAAATAGCTTTCGCGGCTAACCTGGTAGTTGAGGTTTTCAAACAAAGGAGTGAGAAAGGCCTGAAGCTTTCCCAGCTTGCCGGCATTTTTGAGGTCCACCAAAAAAATAAATTCGTAGTCGTCCCGGGAGGTCATGTGTGCAGAAATAACCAGATCGCCCAGTTTGATGAGCCTCACCAGGGTTTGGTTGTGGTTGAGCAGGGAGTCGAGATAATCAGCCGATTCGGAGATTTCGGCAAAGTATTCATGTTGTTTGAGGTATTGCCACACCCTGCTTTTGCTGAGGTTTTGCCAGTCGTTTATAGGTTGGTCTGATTCGATGACATAGACAAAGTCTTCGGGCACGAAGGTAAAAACGTTGCGCTGTTCGCCCTTATCGAGGAAGAGATAGCCTGCCAGGGCTGCAGCACCCACGAGCAGGGCCAAAACTAGCAGGTAGAGGAGAAATTTGAGTAAGGTTTTCATGTGTGTAGAGGTTACCTAAAGCATTATACAGAGAATTTCACATTCAAGTTGCTGGCAGGCAGTTTCTTTCCGTTTTCAAAGTCGAAAATGCGCGATTTGAGCAGTCCCATTTTGTTGAGGCGGTAGAGGAGGGAGACCCTCAATACTCCCAGGCCATATTTGACACTGCGGGCAAAATTGATGGAAGAGGCTTCTCCGAAGTATTTGGTGGGGCAAGTTACCTCTCCGATGATATAGCCTGCATAGGCAATTTGTGCCAGCATTTCATTGTCAAACACAAAATCATCGCTGTTTTCCTCCAGGGGGAGTTGTTGCAATATTTCCTTGGAAAAAGCGCGGTAGCCGGTGTGGTATTCGGCCAGTTTTTGCCCCATGAGGAGGTTTTGGAAAGCAGTGAGCAGGCGGTTTGCGATGTATTTGTACAGGGGCATGCCGCCTTTGAGGGCCCCTTTGCCCAAAATGCGCGAACCCAGCATAACGGGAAACAGGCCGTTGGCAATGGGATAGACCATGGCCTCTATCAGCTTAGGGGTGTACTGGTAGTCGGGGTGCAGCATTACCACGATGTCGGCCCCTGTTTGCAGGGCTGCCTCGTAGCAGGTTTTCTGGTTTCCGCCGTAGCCCCTGTTGCGGGGATGCACGATGACTTTATCGATTCCCAGCGCCCGGGCTTTTTCTACGGTTTCGTCTTTGCTCTGGTCATCTACCAGGATCACCTCATCCACGATGTCTTTGGGAATTTCGCGGTAGGTTTCTTCTACTGTTTTGGCCGCATTGTATGCGGGCATCACAACCACAATTTTTTTGCCTTTAATCACGATTCAAGTGAGTTTGGTCTCAGTTTCCGGCTTCCGGGCGGAAGCCGGTCAAACGCAAAAGCAAAGTAAACATATTTCGGTGGAAATGGCTAATTTTCTCCCTGCTCCCCTCCGGATGCTTGGCCACCCGGCTTTTTTTCGTTTTGTTCGAGCTGATGAATAAGGGCAAAGAGAGCAGCCCTGATTCGTTCCCTGCTTTTGCTGGCTTCCTCCAGGCTGATCAGGGCATGGCGCAGCTGGTCTTCCAGTTCTGTATTGCGGGCATAATGCCGCAATACTTCCTCATAAACCCCACTGCCTCTGCTCATATCTTTGAGCATGCCCATCGCTTCCCGTATTTTGCCTTGCTCTACAAGGCGTCGAAGGTGAGTAAAATCTGGCATGATGAACAAGTATAGCCCGGCTCTCGGGGCTTTTTGGTCTGCCTAATATATTTTATTTTTTCCGTCATTCAAATTCTGAGGATAATACTTTTTAAAAAAATAAAAAAACCCCGCCTTTGGGCGGGGCTGAACGTCACACTTACGTGTAGCGATGATGAGTTTACTCAAGTACAATCATTTTGTATTGCCACAGCTGTGTGCCTGCCTGAATGAGGAGCAGATAACTGCCTGCCGGCAGGTCGTTGGCAGGCAGGCGGAGGG
>RFHT01000018.1 GCA_003696835.1 Bacteroidota bacterium | reverse complement strand
TTTCCCCCAAAGGGAATTTCCCTACGGTCAACCGTGACATCTAAAAGATGTTTATGAAGTGTATGGTACAACATCGGCCCCAAATAGCATAAGCAGTAAGCAATGAGCGAGGGGATGGGCTTGGAGCCATCACCTCGCAAGCCCGGCGCAGCCGGACGCCTGCGCGACTCCCACAGAGCGTTGGCCGTTTGCCCACCGGTCGTGGGAGGCCTGGCGCGTGGCATTAGGCAAACAAGTTTTTCCCTTAAAGGGATGTACCATTTGGGCTTCGCTTGCGTTCCGGTTCACCGGAATTTTTTGAAAAAAAGTAAAGAACACAACAACTGGAAACAACAACTGGAAACAACAACTCGAAACAACAACTCGAAACAACAACTCGAAACAAGTAGGAAGCAGCCCCAGCAACATGAACGACCCGCCCCAGCCGCAAACCGGTATCCAGTAACAGTTGCATGGGACATACATCAAGGGTAATGGCTAAATATAAGCATTTTTTCCCAACCGTATATATGCCGCCCCGCTGGGGCTTGCAGAATGCTTATGTGCCGAAAGGCTACAAAGGTGAGGCGCCTACGGAGCCAGCACCGCGACAGCCCCGGAGGGACAAAAACTTTGTAGCCCGAAGGGACGAAAGCTTTGTAGCCCCGGAGGGGCCAAACCTTTGTAGAACAAGCAACCACCCCCCACCCCAGTTCCGTAGGAGCGGCACAAAACTTTGTGGCTAAAAACAAAGGTGCCTGCATGCCCTAATACCGTATCCACACATAAGCCAGCAGGCTGATACCCAGCACATTCAGAGCAATGAGCAGCATGATGATGCTCAGCCCGGACACCAACTGGTAGAGCGCTTTGAACGACTGGCTGTAGGCTGCTGCCTGCGAGGGGGATTGCCCATTGGCTGGCGCCTGGCTGGCTGCTGCCAGGGCTTGGCCCGTTTCGTCTATGTAGTCCAGTATGGCCAGTATTTGTGCATCGCTGAGGTATTGGTGGTCGAGCATGATTTGGCGATTGTATTGTTCAAAGAGGCGAACGGCGGTGGTATCGCCCGCCTTGACCATGCTTTGGCTGGAGCGAATCCACTTGAGCAGCCATTCGTCGGGGTGGCGCTGGCGCACATTCAGCAGGTCGGGCCCTATGAGCACACCTTGCCCAATGCGGTGGCAGGAGGTGCAGAGGCTTTTAAACAATTGCTCACCATCAGTGATGCCCGCAAAGGGAGAGGGGGGAAGCGGAGGTGGGGCCTTGGCAGCAGGCACACTGGCCGCTGTTTTGACCACAGGGGTAGCAGCAGCACCCCTGGCATCAGCGCCCCGGGCAGGGCCCTTAGCAGCTACTTCCCTGCCTACACCCGCAGTCGCCCTGGCGGCTCTTCCCAGCTTGCGCACATAATTGATAACCTGCCAGCGCTGAGTTTCACTCAGCGACTGCTCAAAGGAGAGCATGGGCGGGTTTCCTTTGGATATTTTCCAAAACAGGGCTCCATCCGACTGGCGCTGCACCGCAGCAGAGGTAAGGTTGGCGGGCTTGCGCTCCAGCGAAGCCGCATTGATGCCGTCGCCCTTGCCCTCATTGCCGTGGCACACAAAACAGATGGTGCTGAAAATGGCTTTGCCCGCTTCCGTAGCCGCAGCATCTCCTTTCAGGGGGTTTTGAAGGGTATCTGCCCAAGCCGGGGCGACCCAGCCAGATGCCTGGGCCATACCCCGATTTGAGACAGTACAAACTAAAAAAACAATTATGAAAACCCAGATAGAACGCCTGAACATCATCATCTCCTTAGTTTTTTGAAGCCAATTCGGGAAAATTGAAATTTACTTCCACCGTTTGTCCGTCTTCCACCTTTACCTCTTGCGTCTTTTCCCCCAGGCTCTCGTGCCACACCTTCAGGGTATAAGTCCCGGCTGGCACCTCTGTAAGTTCAAAGTCGCCATGCTCATTTGTCACCTCATAGTAGGGATGATCCACCACGTGAATGTAGGCTTTCATCCAGCCGTGTACGTCACACACCATTTCCACCACTTCGGGTTCTGTAAAGGTCACCTGGTCTTTGGGGGCGGGGCTTCCGGGTATATACACCTGCACTTTATTAAATACATCATTCATAAAAGCCACCGTACGCACATTGTGCAAGGTTTTGTCATTGTTCACCACGGTGAGCGCTTTGTTTACCGGCACCACCACCACATGGGGATGAAACACACAGCCTTGCTGGCTGATCTCAATTTCCGTGGGCATATCCTCCAGGCTTTTGCCCCCTTTCACTTCAGATGCAATGGAAACAACCGCCCAGTTGAGCCCGCCATGTTCATCGGTGAGCAGGGATTCATCCACTATGTCCTCAGCTCCGCAGGTTTTTTCATCCTTGATTACGGGCTTGATGTTGTGCACCATGCCGCCCCCGTAAGTTACCTTTCCCTTAATGGTGCCACCGCTGGTGTTGGAGGCAGTAAACGGATGTGTGGGGGGGGTTCTTGAGCTTTGGGTGGCTGTGCTCATCAGCTGCGGCAGGGAGCCTGAAAAAGCAAAGGCCAGCAGGAACAGCATCAGGCCCGAAGCCTTTGTGATATATGTTTTTTGCATGATTGGTTTTCATTAGTCAAATATGTTGAAGGAAAATCCATGGCCAATCATCCCGGCTGTTTCACATAGTGTGAATCAATACCCGCTTGAAGCGCCGGGAGATTGACCATAGAACTACGAATGAGCCTCTCCTACTCTAGCGTGTTGCAATTACCACTTTGCCGGCCAGCACAGGGGCAGCACCGTATTTGGTGCCCATTACAAACTTAGGTTTGGGTACCCCGTCCTGGTCCGAGTCCATCATTCTCATGCGCATTTTTTGCGCTTTATCCGGGTTGGTTTTCATCAATTCATTCATCTGGCTCATCATTTCAGCTACTTTTGTGGGGGGCGGAATCATCTCCCCGGTCATGTTGATTTCGGCGATCTGCAGGCCAGCCTTGTTGGCTACATTTACAAAGTACTCATCTATGTGTTGGGTAATCAGTTGGCGCTCCTGCCCCTGCTTGGCAATGGCCATTTCGCGCATGGCACCCAGGGTAGCGCCATATACCAGGCCGTTGTACTCACTTTGATTGGCGCCCAGGGCCGTGCGGTAAACTCCTGCCTGCTCCGACCACAGCTTGTCCTGCATAAACTCATAGGTTTTGGTGGCGGCAGTCAGGTATTTCTGTTCTTTGGTTACCTGGTAGGCAGCCAGCCATGCACGTATGGCAAAGGCCTGGCTCAGCAGGGTTTTGGTGCTGGCATCTTTGGTGATGCTGCTGCCCAGGGTAAAGCCATTGGCGATGCTGCCATCGGCTTCCTGCTGGCTGAGCAGAAAGTTGGCCTGGGCAGTGAGCAGCATTTTGGCGCCGTTTCGCACCTTGTCCACATCGTGCAGGCGGTGGTAAGTGTTGGCCAGGGCCACCACAGCCATGCCGGCATTCTCCACGGCTATGTGGTTGCCCTGCCCGCCTGCGGGGCTCCAGCTGTCCACCAGCGTGCCTTTGGCTTTGTTGAAGTGCAGGCCCATCATGTTTTTAAAGTTTACTACCGTAATGCCCATGGCCAGTTTGTGGGGATCATCTTTGGGAAAAAGGGTCTTGCCGGGAGTAGCCAGTGCCTTTTCGATTTCCGCTTCGGGCATGTCTTTGGCCATCCATTTGGGGTCGCCAAACAAGGCATCGTAGTTGTCGTGTATGCTGGGGTCGGTAAAATAGTAGAATTCGCTCTCTCCCCACAGCAGGGAAGCCACATCAAAGAGGTCGCTGCGGTCGTCCACCACCTTAAATTTGGCCGGGATAGGCGGCGCCTTCATCATGCTCATCATCATCCTGCGCATGGGGTTGCCAAACTTAGCCACATATTTGTGGGGGTAATAAATGGCGCCTTGCATGGGGTCGTAAGTGGCGGGGTCCACCCCGCCCAGCTTTTTGGTATCGGCGTGGTATGCCAGGGTGGACTTGAGGGCAAAAGA
>RFHT01000750.1 GCA_003696835.1 Bacteroidota bacterium | reverse complement strand
CTGCCCCGGAGAACTCTCCTCCTTTTCAAGGAGGAGTTGGAGGTGGTTAATACATTTCATTGAAAATGAGCAACTTACAACAATTGTTTTTTTCACCCTAAGGGTGCTGAATAGTTAAGAACGCTCAAAAAATAGCTTCTTCATTTCGCCTTCCTAACTGGCATAGGTAGAAATGAATATGAGTCAGCCCGGATTTCTGGGCTGACTCATGTGCTACTGTACCAGCAGGCATTAAAAAATAATGCCATCGGAAAACTGAATGTGAATGGGTTTAGTCATCATGTTGTGAATTAGAAGGTGAAAGCACAATATCGCGCACCAGCCGTGCACCATTGCCGGCCAAACAGGCCAACTCACTATCTTATAGGCGATTCAGACAGGAAAATGTTTTAACACAATCGACCACTTGGAAGCTCAGATCGGCCAATTCTGCCTTTTATACAACAAAACTTGTGGGCAGGGCAAGTCAACATTCACTTTGAGCTTCCTTAGCGGATCATTTCATCCGATACGCCGTGAATCATAAAGAAGTAGTACAAAATGAGGAACAGGGTGTACAGGCCCGACAGCAGCAGGCCAACGAGGGCAAGGGTGCGGCCATAGCGCAGGTTGTTGATGGAAAGTTCGCGGTAGCCGTACGGATCGGCCAGGTAGTACCGCATGGCCTTGCGGTAATAAACCAGCGCCGCAATGCCACAGGCAAGCCCGATAATACCAAAACAGAAGCAGGAGGCAATGGAAGCAATTCCCAGAACAAGTACTTGATAGGCGTGAGGCAATTCTGGCATACCAACTTGGATGAAGCTTGTGTTTTAACCCTGAGTCAGGGCCTGGCGGAAGACAACAACTCGCCTGTGCAGCTATGAGCGCCGCCTTCCCGCATGAAATGTGTACAATTTAAATGCCAAGCCCTCTGTATAGGGCTTCCTCAGGTGGGAACAGAAGCCAAAAGCAGCATCAAATTACTGCAAAGCATCTTTGAGTTCCAGCAAAAAAGCCCGCACTTTGAGCAGGGTTTCTCTCAGCTGTACTTCCTGCTCTACCTCCTGTTGGCCGTTTTTCAGGCGTTCACGGGCACCTTTTATGGTAAACTTCCGGATTTTGAGCAGGTATTTGATCTGCTGCAGGATCTCAATGTCGCGGGGAGTATAAAGGCGGTTGCCTTTGCGGTTTTTTTTGGGCTTGATTTCTTTAAACTCCGTTTCCCAGAAACGAATCAGAGAGGTGGACAGGTCCAATTCCCTGGCCACCTCTCCGATGGTGTAGTATTGCTTTTTTATTTCTTCTTCCTGCTTCACCCCATTGGTATGTATGCTTGTGTTACAGCTAAACTACCAGCGATGCGCTTAGTCCATGGAGGTATTTTCTACCATTGCTTCTTCGCGCAGTTTGATAAACTCTTCGGGGGTGAGGTCGGCGTAGAAGTAGTCGATGGGGTCGATTTTTATGCCGCCTTTGATGATTTCATAGTGAAGGTGAGGCCCTTTGGAAAGTCCCGTATTGCCAGAATAGCCAATGATGTCTCCCCTTTTGACACTTTGGCCCCGCTTCACTAAAACCTTGGAAAGGTGGGCATATTTGGTCACGTATTCGTAGCCGTGGTCTATGTCAATGTGGATGCCGTAGCCATTGGCCTTTCTGCCTGCGAATTTGATTACGCCGTCGCCTGTGGCATATACCGGCGTGCCCTTAGAGGCCTGCAGGTCAATACCCGTATGACGCTTGCGGATATGGTGAATGGGGTGCATGCGCATGCCAAAACCTGAAATCAGGCGCCCAGGCACGGGCTTGATGGAGGGTACATGTGAAAGAAAATCCTCATTTTCAGACAAATGCCCAAAAAGCAGGCTGTAGCTTTCACCCTGGAGGTCCACTTTTTGGCTCAGCCGTGCAAGACGTTTTTCCGTTTCGCGCAATACATCGGGCTGAGAAGCCAGCTCGGCATTGGCTGTACCTCCGGTACCGCCATTCCATACGCCCGAAGCGATGGGCTCAGCATTGAGGATGCTGCGATAAAATTCGTTGTCTTTTTTGTGGAGTTCATCAACTGCTTTCTCCAGCATAGAAAATTGCTGTTCGTATTTGCCAATTTCTGATTTTAACCGTTTATTCTCATTTTCTAGTATCACCTTTTGAGGGTCATAGCCAGAGTAAAGAAAAGCAGCTATCAGTAAACAAGCCAGTACGCCGGAAACAGTCAGATAGGAGAGCGCCTTTTTTACTGCCGAGGCGAAAGTCAATTTTTCTTTCTTAAATGAACACGTTTCGGCATCGTAATAATAGCGTATTTTCTTTGCCATATGAACAGGGGATTATAATTTAGTATCTTTGGAGCAACAAGAACAAGTTTGCCAATGCAATGTAAGATTTTTTCAATTATTTGCGTTAATGTTTGTTATGCGAATGCTGTGCCAAATTTAAAAAAAATTTTGTCAAAGAAAACAAACCATTTGGCATTTAATTCAAATATATTACAAAGAATTGAAAATCAATGAAAACTTCCCGAGAAATTCGACAAAATTTTCTACAATTTTTTAAAAATAAGGGCCACCAGATCGTTAAATCTGCTCCCATCGTTTTGAAAAACGACCCCACCCTCATGTTTACCAATGCGGGGATGAACCAATTTAAAGACATTTTCCTGGGCCTGAAAAGTCCAACACACGTACGTGTAGCTGACACCCAAAAATGTTTGCGCGTATCGGGCAAACACAACGACCTCGAAGAAGTGGGGCACGATACCTATCATCACACCATGTTTGAGATGTTAGGAAATTGGTCTTTTGGTGACTATTACAAACAGGAAGCCACCGAATGGGCATGGGAATTACTCACCAAAGAACTCGGTATAGACCCCGGCCGCCTGTATGTCACCATTTTTGAAGGCGACGAAGCCGACCATCTGCCCAAAGACCAGGAAGCCATAGCTGCCTGGAAACGCTTTGTGCCCGAAGACCGCATCATCCCCTGCGGCAAAAAAGACAACTTCTGGGAAATGGGAGATACGGGCCCCTGCGGGCCCTGCTCCGAAATCCATGTGGATTTGCGCCCCGATGCTGAACGAAAGCAGGTGGATGGCAAAACCCTCGTCAATGCCGACCACCCCGAGGTCATCGAAATCTGGAACCTGGTCTTTATACAGTTCAACCGCCGTGCCGATGCCAGCCTGGAAGCTCTGCCGCAACGACACGTGGACACCGGCATGGGCTTTGAGCGCCTGGTGATGGTGTTGCAAGGGAAAAACTCCACTTATGACATCGACCTCTTTGACCGCAGCCGCCAGTTCATCGAGCAGAAAGCAGGCCTCAGTTATGCCCATGCCACTGAGGCTCAGCGCGTGGCCATGCGCGTGATCATCGACCATATACGCGCCATCGTCTTTACCATTGCCGACGGGCAGCTACCTTCTAATACCGGGGCGGGCTACGTCATACGGCGCATTCTGCGCAGGGCTGCCCGCTATGGCTATGCCGGCCTGGGCTTTACTGAGCCTTTTATGTACGAAATGGTGGAGCTGCTGGCCGCCGAATACGAGGGAGTATTTGATGAAGTAAAAGAACAGCAGGATTTTATTAAGCGCATCATTCAGGAAGAAGAAAAAAGCTTCCTGCGCAAGCTCCAGAGCGGCTCTCAAATGTTTGAAGCCTACCTGCAGCAGCAGCCCGACCGCCAGGAAGTGGATGGCGCATTTGCCTTTAAACTCTACGACACCTTTGGTTTTCCCATTGACCTGACCCAGCTCATGGCCCGGGAGCGCGGCAAAACCGTGGACATGCAGGGCTTTGAGCGCATGCTTGAGCAGCAAAAGCAGCGCAGCCGCGCCGCCACCGAAATGAGTACCGGCGACTGGGTGGTGGTGAATCCTTCCGAAGCCCTGCCCGAGTTTAAAGGCTATGAGCAGCTGGAACTGGAAACGGAAATCACACAGTACCGTACGGTAAAAGCCAAAAACAAAACCCTTTACCAGCTGGTATTGGCCGAAACGCCTTTTTATGCCGAAAGCGGTGGCCAGATAGGTGACAAGGGCATACTGCGCAAAGGCGATGAGGTACTTAAGGTCTATGATACCCAGAAAGAGAATGAGCTGATCGTGCACTATGTGGACAAACTCCCCCGCCAGGCCGAAGGCAGGTGGAAGGCCATCGTAAATGCAGACTTCCGCCGAAAGGTGCGCGCCAACCACAGTGCCACCCACCTGCTGCATGCCGCCCTGCGGCGGCATTTGGGCCAGCACGTGGAGCAACGTGGCTCCCTGGTATCCGACAAAGGTCTGCGTTTTGACTTTTCCCATTTTGCCAAACTCACCCCTGAAGAGCTCAGCAAGATTGAGGCGGAAGTCAACGCCAAAATTGGACAGGGCATTCCTTTCACCGAATTTCGCGACACCCCCCTGGAAGAAGCCAAAGCCATGGGTGCCATGGCGCTTTTTGGAGAAAAATACGGCGACTTTGTGCGGGTGGTGGCCTTTGACCCCCAGTACAGCATAGAGCTGTGTGGCGGCACCCACGTAGCCAACACCCTGGAAATTCGCCTGTTCAAAATCACCTCGGAGGCCTCTGTGGCTGCAGGGGTGCGCAGGCTGGAAGCCATTACTTCAGATGCAGCCATTGACTTCCTCAACCAACGGCACGAACAACTCGAGCACATCAGCGCCCTGCTCAAATCGGCCAAAAACCCGGAAAAAGCCGTAGAGGAGCTGGTAACTAAAGTAAAAAACCTCGAAAAAGAGCTGCAAAAGCTCAATGCAGAAAAGGTGGGCAGGCTAAAAGAGGAACTGCTGGGGCAGGCACAGGAAGTAAACGGCCTGCGGCTCATCCGTTCCCTGGTACCCGTTTCCAGCGCCAACGACCTCAAGCAGCTGGCCTACGACCTCAAGCGTGCAACTGACAACACCCTCATCGTGCTGGGCGCTGAAATCAACAACAAACCCCAGCTGAGCATCATCATGAGCGACGACCTGGCTGCCCGTGGCAAGTACCACGCCGGCAACATGGTGCGTACCCTGGCCAAAGAAATCAAAGGCGGAGGCGGCGGACAGCCCTTTTTTGCCACCGCAGGAGGCAAGGACCCCAGCGGCCTGCCCCGTGCGCTAGAAAAGGTGGTGGAAATGATTTAGGAATACAAGAAAAAATAAAGCGTTGTTTTCGCACCGGGATGTTGGGATGAGTAAGGGGCCAAAAGATCCGGCAACATGGAGCAGTTATTGTTTGAGCGTTCTTTTGGCGTACCAACCTGGCGTTTTTTCAATTTCACGCATCTCCAACTAATGATCGTTCCAGATTTTTTTTATTTTTGGACTATGAGTAAGTCCGAAGAT
>RFHT01000749.1 GCA_003696835.1 Bacteroidota bacterium | reverse complement strand
GCCCGGCCACTTTAGTGCCGGGCTCCAGCAAAACAACAAGGGATTCCCCGAAAGCCCCGGGCTAAAGCCGCGGGGCAAAGGAGCATTGCTTTGCCACAGCACGGCTCCTTTGCCCGGACACTTTAGTGCCGGGCTTCAGTATCCATTAGTTTTTTTCTGAAAGCCCCGGGCTAAAGCCGCGGGGCTAACGAATTTGCCGGGCTTCAGCACAACAACAAGGAATTTGCTCAGCAGCAGCAGGTTTCGTACCTACGGCACGAAAAAACTCTGTGGGCACTTCGCGCTACTACCCATATTTAGGCCCCTAATGGGGCCATGCCGCCCATGACCCCCTTAGGGGTCACATATCGGTAGCATGCCGACCAAAACAGGGGACCCGTGCCGTAGGTACGGAACATAGCTTGGCTGGTGCTACCCATATTTAGGCCTCTAACGGGGCCATGCCGCCCACGACCCGGAGGGGAAATGAAGAGGTCGCAGGCGGCTGCGCCGCCTGCCAGGAAAAGCTCCCCTCATTTTCAAGGAGGGGCTGGGGGTGGTTAATGTAAACCATTGAAAATGAACAACTTACGATAATTTTTTTTCACCCTGTGAGTGCTGAATAGTTGCGAAATTCGTATCAAAATAAACGATTGATAATCAGGGCTTAATATCCCGAACTCACGCTATTTATTATTTACCTCGGGTAAGGCGAAGTTCTTTTTCGGGCGGGCAAAAAAAAAGGCCGGTCGATTGACCGGCCTTTTACCTTTGGGGTATGTGTTAGTTCAGCAGTTTGAAGTTGAAGGGAATGTTCACCCAGAACTTAATGGGCTTTCCTCCCTGAATAGCAGGTGTAAACTTGAGTTTATTCACATGCTCTTCTACTGCTTTGGTGAGGATGGGGTGTACCTGGTTAATGACCTTGTGGCGGCTGTAGTTGCCCAGCTCGTCCACGAGTACACGTACCACCACAACGCCTTCAATACCGGCGTCGCGCGCGATTTGCGGGTAGCCGATGGCCTTTTGGATGTCGCCCATGTTAATGGGTTTGGGCTCTTCTTCGGCAAAAATGAAGGCGTTGATGTCGGGTTCAGGCTCGGCCTGAATCACTTCGGGAATTTCTCCTTCAGAGTCAATTTCTCCATCGAAGAAGCCTTCATCTTCCCCTTCTTTGTCTTCGAGGCCGATATTGGGCGCTTCTTTGAGCTCTTCCACCTCGGCAATGGTTTGTTCTTCCTCTTCGGGGTCCAGCTCCTCTTCAGGAGTGGGCTCCGGGATTTTGAAGGCCACGGTTTTCACCTGGGGCGGGGGAACCTTGGGCGGAGGAGGGGGCGGTGGTTTTTCCTCCTCAATGGGAGGGGGCGGAGGCAGGTCTTCCATACTCATCTGGACCTTTACCGCTTTGACGCTCTCTTCCTTTTCTGTCAGCCCCAGCTCATTCATGATGCGCGGCACAGCCACCACTGAGGAAAACACGAAGAAAATAATCCCTGTGGCAATAGCAAGGTGCCGACCATATTTTTTCCGGAGGAAATAGGCTCCGTAGCTTCGTTCCCGGGTCTCAAAGACCATTTCGTCCAGGTCTGCTTTTATGATTTGAGCCATATCGATTTGCGTTATGAGCTTAAATATACAATTTTTTTTTGAAACTAGTTACCGGCTGCCTCACGCCTGGCTGCACTGATGGCTTCCAGGTCGAGCTCTCCCAGCAGGAGAAGGCTGTCGGTTTCGGTAAACTTATCGATGGCATACTTGGGCGCCTGGGTAATGGCCAGCTCGTCGAGCAGATCCACCAGGTTTTTGTAACGGGCACCGTCGCGGGGCTTGATCACGAAGATGGGGTCCCAGCAGTCTTTGGTTACCCGTGCACCTTTACCGGTTTCACACCTGGGCACGCCCAGCTGCTTGTTGTAGTTGAGGTGTCCGAGCAGGACTCTTCGGAGCCCGCTTTGGGAGTAGTCGGTTTCTTTTACCTCTACATCTTCATCTACAGCGCCCACATAGTAGCTCACTTTGTCGTTCTCATCCACAATGAGGGTGAGGATTTTGTCTTCCACGATTTTCTGGCGGAGTTCATCTTCCATTTCTTCATCCACTTTGGGAGGCATGGTAAGTTCCATCACACCAGAGTTGGACATGGTAGCCGTAAGTACAAAGAAGGTAAGGAGCAGGAAGGCCACATCCACCATCGCAGTCATATCGATGCGTGTGGATTTCTTTTTGGTTTTTGGCCCGCCGCCTTTACGTCCACGACCACCACCTCCACCGGTATCAACATCAGCCATATTTCTTTGGTTTTAGCGGTTTAACAATCATTTTATTCCGTAATTTCAGCTTCTACCTGCCCGCCTTCTTCCAGCTTGGTAATGAGGATAAACTGGTTGATATTCCAGTCCTGCAGGGCGTCGATCACCTTCCGGATACGGGAAATGGGGGCGTCGATGTCTCCTTTAATCGCAAAGCGCATCCGCCGGTCTGCCAGGCGGCCCATGCGTACCAGGTCTTTGAGGTCGTTGCCCGTACCGGTAATGGTATCTATGGGCGTCACCCTCAGGCCTTGCTGTTCATACTTTTCGCGTTCAGAAAAGGGCATGTTCAACCATTTCTCAAACTCGCGGTTCTCAAAGCTAACCCCGAAGTCCTGCAGGGTGGTAAAGTATTTATACCCTTCCTGGTTGATTTCGTATTCCTTCTCGCTGATGATCCTTTTCAGTACTTCTTCACGGGTTTTAATGTCGGAAAAACCTGCGAATACCTTGCCTTCATTGGTAACCGAGATGGTCATCAGTTCTTTGTCGGGCACCACGATGTCCGAAATACTGGAAGGCGTGGTAACCTCTGCGGCCTGGTCCTCCCGGAACTTGGTAGTGGTAAGGATAAAAAACGTAAGTAGCAGGAATGCAACGTCCACCATGGCGGTCATATCCACCGTGGGGGAACCTCGCTTTGGTTTATGTGCTGCCATTGTTCAATATTTTTTTAGTAATAAGTAAAACACTTTGATAGTAAGAGTGACTTTTGCACAAAATTCCACACAGGCAGCCGAAAAAAATTCGGCTGCTTGTGGAAGGAGGTATTAGTTTCTTACGTCAAAGGTTTGAACAATGCTGTAACCGGCCTCATCCATGGCATAGGTCATGCCATCGATTTTGGTGGTAAAGTAGTTGTAGAAGAGGATGGAGAAAGCCGAGGTGGTGATACCGATGGCGGTGTTTACCAGGGCTTCGGAGATCCCTACCGAAAGCTGGGCTGCATTGGGTGCACCACCAGTACCCAGTGCGAGGAAGGCCTTGATCATCCCGATTACCGTACCGATCAGACCTACGAGGGTACCCAGTGAGGCGGTGGTGGCCAGGATGGGGAGGTTTCTTTCCAGCATGGGGAGCTCCAGCATGGTGGCCTCTTCCAGTTCGGTTTGGATGGCCAGCTTTTTCTGCTCTTTGTCCATGTGGGGATTTTCCTCCATTTCCTTGTATTTGCGAAGGCCTGCCTTGATGACATTGCCGACAGAGCCCCGTTGTTGGTCACAGAGTCTCATTGCCTCGTCGATTTGCCCTTTGGCCAGCAGGTTTCTGATTTTTTTGACGAATACGTCGGTGTTACCTTTGCCGGAGGCCCGGCTGATGGTGATCCCCCGCTCAATGGTGAAGGTAAACATCGTCAGCATGAGGGTAATCCCAATGGGAATCACCACCCCGCCTTTGTAGATAATCCCCCAGAAGGTGATGGGGTGTCCTTCGTTGGCACGGGGAGGTTGATCGCCTACCATGCCGTTGGCTACCCATTCTTCATAGGCTTTTTCCTTTTCAGCTCCTTCTTCGAAGTTGCTGTAATGACCAAAGAAGCCATAAAAGGCTACGTGCGCAACGATTGCGCAAATGGCGATCGCAATGATCGGGAAGAGTGCCTTGAGCGGGCTGGCGGCTTTGATTTGCTCTCCGCCCGCAGGCGCTTTTTTAGGTGCATTTTTTGTTTCAGCCATGTCTGAAAACCTTTTTTTAGTTAGATGACTTGTTCCGATAAATATTTGCCCAAAAATATGTATTAGAATTGTAAACGCAAAGAATTCTAAGATTTTTGTTGCCTGGGCATAATATTTCTATTTGTGCAAATAAATGATATTTTCCGTCTGCAAACGTTTTCAGAAGTGCTTGTGAATTACTCAGTTGGGAGAGATTTTGGGTATAAATTGAAGGAATGCAGCATAAAAAAGTTTGGCGGGGCGAATTTTGCCGGGCGGTTTTGTCTGCATTTCATAATTGCTTGATTTGCCGCAATTTGGCGTGTAAGAAAATGAGTAAAAATGTCGTTTTTGGGGATACTCAATACATTGAATTTCTAATTATTTGAAAGTTGAATTAGCGTGAATCGGCTTACTTCATTTTGAGGAAAGCGATTTCTTTGGGGGTGAGCATGCGCCATTTTCCCCTGGGCAGATTTTTTTTTGTGAGATGGGCAAACATGCTGCGGTCGAGGGCTTCCACTTTATAGCCCAGGGCCTCAAACATGCGCCTCACGATGCGGTTTCTTCCGATATGCACCTCCAGGCCGATGTGGTTTTTATCTTTTCCGGCCACGTAGTCGATCTTATCCACGCGTGCGGGCCCATCTTCCAGCTCAATTCCCTGCAGCATTTTCTCCATATCTTCGGGCTCCATTTCGCGGTCGAGGCGTGCGTGGTAGAGCTTGGGCACCCGGTGGGAGGGGTGGGTGAGCTTTTTGGTGAGTTCGCCATCGTTGGTGAGCAGCAGCAGGCCGGTGGTGTTGCGGTCGAGCCGGCCCACGGGGAATACGCGGCAGTCGGTAGCTGCTTCAATGGCCTGCATCACAGTGGCCCTGCCCTGGGGGTCGTGGGTGGTGGTGATCATGTTTTTGGGCTTGTTGAGCAGGATGTACACCAGGCGTTCGGGCTGCAGGGGCTTGTCGCGAAAGCGCACCTCATCGCGTGCGGGCACCACCTTCACGCCCATTTCGCGCACCACCTGGCCGTTTACCTTTACCTCTCCCCTAAGGATGTACTGGTCGGCTTCACGGCGGGAGCACAGGCCACTGCGGGCAATAAATCGGTTGAGCCGCATGGGCTCATTCGGGTCGGGGCGTTTCTGCGGAGGATGCTTCTTCCCTGCCGTGCTTTCCGTTGGGGTTTTCTGTTTTGAGAGACTCCCCTTCTTCTTCTTCTGGCTGGGTTTGCTGGTTGGTATTTCCTTCCAGAAGGGTTGCTTCCCCTTCTTCGGAGGCTTGTTCTTGGCCATTGTCGGATTGTTCTGTTTCTGATTCGGTGCCGGGCTCTTCCTGTCGCATGCGGAAAGCTTCGAGGTGCTCCTCGGCCAACACTTCAAACTCTTTCAACTTGGGCAGGTCTTCCACGCTGTTGATGCCAAAATACTGCATAAAAAAGGCACTGGTGGCATACAGCAGAGGCCTGCCCGGGGCGTCGGCACGCCCCACAATGCTGATGAGCTGCTTGTCCAGCAGCTTCTGTACGGCATAGTCGCAGTTTACCCCGCGTATAAACTCAATTTCGGCTTTGGTAATGGGCTGGCGGTAGGCAATGATGGCGAGGGTTTCCATGGCTACCCGCGAAAGCCTGCGCCTGCTGTTGAGCAGGCTGGCCCTGCGCAGATAGGGAAAAAACTCTTTTTTACTGTAAAACTGATAGCCACCGGCTACTTTGCGCAGCTCAAAAGCATAAGCGGGGTCCTGGTACTTCTCTATCAGGGCCTGCAGGCAGGCTTCTATGGCCGCCAGGTCGATGTCGGCTGCCGACAGCATCGGGTACTCCCTGCCTTCGCCTTCAAAGTCCATCTCTATCTGTGTGTGCGGGCCTTCGGCCAGCACCTCCTGCAAAAACTCAGCCTTCACCGGCTGATCGGCTACAAATATGATGGCCTCTATGATCTGGGACAATTTGCTGTTCATATATTAAGGTATGCAGGCCTATGGCCCGCAATTTACGCCCAAATTCATGAATCCTCAAAAAAAGCTGCGTCTCCCCAGCACGTTTTATCCCCCAAAGTGCACGCATGCTCAAAGAAAAGGACAGCGGGTGTTTTTTTCTCCTTTTGGGAAAACTTTGTCGCCCACCTTACGTTTCAACAGATATACAATCAAAACACACTGGCACAATCAAGTCGCACTCTGCACCATGAACACACACTGCACAATCTTGAAAAACACACTTAATATTTATTCACCACATATCATTGACAACACCTTTTAACCTATGATGCCAGTTTCTATGCAACTATTCTTTCCTCAATGAATACTTCACACTTTTGGGAGCACCCGGATTATGATTATACGGCAAAGAATGGCCCTCTTTTTGAAGAGGGTTTTTTTTTGACCTTTTGAATAGAAAGGCTGAAGGTTCGCTCTCCAAAATCCGCCAAACTACCCCCTGAGCTGTTCACCCCTTCACCTGGCGCAAATGCTTGCCGAACTCAGTAACTACCTGCTTCCCTGTCCGTCCATGTATGTGTTGGGCTTGCCCTGCCCGGGCTGCGGCATGCAGCGGGCCATGCTGCTGTGGCTGCAGGGCGAGCTGTGGGCTGCCCTGTGCATGTTTCCCCCCATGATTCCGCTGATCCTGCTCTTTGGGCTGGTGCTCACCACCCGCAGGCGCAGTTTCAGAGGCAGAAATGCCCTGCTCCTCATTGCCTATTTCAGCACCCTGCTGCTCATGGGGCTAAATGTGTGGCTGAAGTGGCCGGTGTGAATGCTTGATGCAGGATGCAGGATGCAGGTAGCAGGTGGCAGGATGCAGGTGGCAGGGGGCAGGTGGCAGCTCAACATTAATCAGGGATTGCCAACTCATTTCTCCTTTGTATGCCTGCATCCCCAGGCATACTGGCGTTGGTTTTGTACCTATAAGTTCGTTAGTTTTGCTGAAGCAAAGCAGGCAAGTGATGGCTATACTGCAGCTGCCTGCACACCCACGATTCTAATACAATATGCTTCTCAAACTGCTGTACCTGAGTAAAGCCAATCTGCGCAACCAGTTTTTCATCAAGGACCTGGTGAGCCATTTCCGGCCGCAACACAAAACCCTGCTGCTTCACGAGCCTTACGGCCCACGGCTGGAAGATACGCGCTTTGTGAGCAAGCGGCTTTCGGCTTTTTTCAGCGAAAGTATGGTATATAACAATGCATTTTCTGCCGACAGGCGCAAGCTGTTTTACCTGCAGGAGGGCCGCATGCAGGTGGATACGCACAAAATACAGGAACTGCTCACCCACATTCAGCTGCTGATTGTGGGGCCGGTGATCAAGCAGGACGACCAGAGCCGGCATGCTTCCCCTGTGGACATGATCCAGGCCCTGCGCAGTCAAATGGAGGTGGCAGAGGTGGTGCTGTTTGCGGCCAATGCCCAATCGCCCCTGGTAGCCGAAAAACGCCAGCTCACGGATGAAGCCCAGCTCGCCAGCCTGCTCAATAGCTACGAAGAAGAAAAAGAAGTACTACAGCTCGCCTACGAGCTGCGACCTGCCACCCTGGCTTCACCCCTTAATTACTGAACGTGACGCGCAAAACTGAAGGCATCGTACTCCGCAGCCTCAAGTACCAGGACAATCACCTCATTGCTACGGTATATACCGAGGCCTACGGCATGCAGTCCTTTCTCATCAAGGGGTACCACTCTCCCCGTGCCCGGCGCAGGCACAGCTTTTTTCAGCCACTTTCCATCATCGACCTGGTGTATTTTTACAAAGAAACCCAGCAGCTTCAGAAGGTAAACGAAAGTCACCTCTCCCTGCTGCTGCACAGTGTGCAGTCGCATCCGGTAAAGCTGAGCATAGGCCTGGCCATGATGGAAATTTTTTACGATACCGTAAAAGAAGAAGAAGAAAACCGGCCGCTCTATCATTTTCTGCGCAGCTGTATCCTGCAGCTGGAGCAGTCGGAGCGCAGGCTGGTGCAGGTGTTTATCTTTTTTTTGCTCCACCTCACCAAATTCCTCGGTTTTTTTCCCCTGGACAAAAGCCAGCAAGCCCCCCGCGTGACCTTCGACCTCAAGCAGGGCTGCCTGCTGCCTGCCGAGGACGACCAGCCTGCCATGCGCCTGCTGCGTGACTTCCTCCACAGCAGCCTGCATACCTGCCAGCAAATCAGCTTTGATGCCCGCAGCAAGCGCCAGTTGCTCAGGCTGCTCTTTTCCTACTACCAGCATTACGTACCTGGCTTTAAGTACCCCCAAACCCTCAGGGTGTTTGCCGAAATATTTGACTGAGGCAAAGGCGGGCCGCTTTCTACCATTGAAGTCGCAATCGTGTGCGTTGAGGCAGCAACCGCTGCCCCCCTGCATCTTCATGCGTATATTTGCAGGTACATCAAAAGGAATACGTGAGAACAAGTGGGTATGAAGACGCGTGAGTTTGCCGATTTGGTGCAGAAACAGGTAGAGGAGGGAAAGATCGAACACGCCATTTCACTGTTGTTGAGCTTTTTCGAAAACCAAAGCAGCATTCTGTACCAGGACATCTTGCTTCTTGATGAACAATACCAGGACTACCAGCGGAAAAAACAACTCGGCCTGCCCACTACGGGGCAGGAGGTTTCCCATATCAATTTTTGTTTGGTTGAAATAGCCAAGGAACTACCTCGCTATTACAACGAAATTACCTGTGAACAAACCCGCCAGCGAATAGCGCAATTGCTGGATATGCTGCAACAGCCCTCCCCACAGGAGGAAGAGGAGGAAAGCATAGCTGCTACCAAAAGCACGCCCAGCAGTTTGATCTCTATGCTGGGCATAGGGGGCGCGCTTGCGCTCTTTCTCCTTGGCGCTTTGCTGCACAAACCCATGCCGGCCTCCCTGGACGAATGGATACAGGAAGATGAAGAGGTATTGATGAGTGAATGGGGAAAGGAAATTGAACTAAAAAAGGGCTTACTGGCCTTTTATCCCTTCGACCTGGGCATGGGCAATGAAGCCTCCGGCAGGCAGCCCGTAACGGTACACCAGGCTACCTTTACAGCCGACCGCTTTGGCAGTGAGGCCCATGCGCTGGAGTTTGACGGGCAGCATTCCTGGGTAGAGCTGGAAGACTTCCCCCAGGCCGGGGAACTGAGCATTTCGCTTTGGCTCAACCCAGCCCTTTCGCAGCAGCCTCAGTGCATACTGGCCTACCAGGATGCCAATTTCCAGCTGCCCCTTTTCAGCCTCAATGTACAGCAAGACCGGCTTTGCCCTTCCATGGGGCCCTATATGGCCTGCCATCCCGGCTTTGAGGCCGGCTACCAGCACCTCATGCTCCTATTTCGCGCCAACCGCTACATTACGCGCCTGGAAATTTACCGCAATGGCGAGCTGGTGGCCAATGAGCAG
This sequence comes from Bacteroidota bacterium, assembly GCA_003696835.1. Taxonomy (GTDB): domain Bacteria; phylum Bacteroidota; class Bacteroidia; order J057; family J057; genus J057. The sequence continues at coordinate 1,954 of RFHT01000749.1, read as the reverse complement.
TTTCAGCTTTCCTGGCTGGAGCGGCAGCCGGGCAAATGGGTGCTGGGAAAATGCTGGAAACAACAACACTCCGGCACCTTTTTCAAAGGCACCATAGACGAAATGCGGGTGTATAACCGTCTGCTGAACAAGGCCGAAATACACGCCCTGTACCAGTTTGAGCGCTCGGCCATCCAAATATCTTCCCATTAGCATTTACAGGGGAAAAGTTGTACGTTCGTACTTCAAAATTTATCCCCTATGAACCTACAGCTTTTTCAGGTAGATGCCTTTACCAAACGCGTGTTTGGTGGCAATCCGGCTGCGGTGTGCCCGCTGGATGCCTGGCTGCCCGATGCCCAGCTTCAGGCCATAGCCACAGAAAACAACCTCTCTGAAACGGCTTTTTTGGTGCCCAAAGGGACGGAATACGAGCTGCGCTGGTTTACCCCTGCACTGGAAGTGGACCTGTGCGGCCATGCCACCCTGGCCTCGGCCCACGTGCTGTACCAGCACCTGGGCTACACGGCCCCTTCCATCACCTTTTTGTCGCGCAGCGGCCCCCTGCTGGTGAGCCAAAGCGAAAAGGGCTACAGCATGGATTTTCCCGCCATCATCCCCCAGGAAGTGGCCCCGCCCCCCCAGCTGGCCCGGGCCCTGGGGGCAGCGCCCCAGGCCGTTTTTCGCGCCAATGACTACCTGCTTACCATTTTTGAGTCGGAAGCGCAGATACGCGCCCTGGCGCCCGACTTCGGCCTGCTGCGGCAAGTAGATGCCCTGGGTACCATTGTAAGTGCTCCCGGAAAGGAGGTGGACTTCGTTTCGCGCTTTTTTGCTCCCCGTGCCGGCATTGATGAAGACCCCGTTACTGGCTCGGCCCATTGCAGCCTCATTCCCTACTGGGCCGGTGTGCTGGGCAAAACAGACTTGCATGCCCTGCAAATCTCTGCCCGCCAGGGCGAGCTTTTCTGCCGCCTGCAGGGAGAACGCGTGGCCATAGCCGGGCAGGCAGTTACTTATATGCTGGGCGAAATACTGGTGTAGCCATGCTCAAACCGCTGATCAAGCCCATTTACCGCTTCACGCACGACCTGCTCAACGCGTGCAGCCCGCTCTGGGCCTACCCCCTGGCGGGCAGGCCCGTAAAGTGGGGGCACATCTCGGCCGAGCACCTGCAGGACCCCAGCCTGGACGAAGAGCTGGCCCGTACCTTCGGCAGCATGGGCATAGCCGTAGAACCTTACTACATTCCTGAAGCGGCATACCGCCAGTACCTCAGGGAGGTAACTTACCCCGACAGCTACTACGGCGGAGGCAGAGACCCCAAAGCCAATTTCACCGAAAAAAGCCTGGAGCATTTTGTGTCCCTGCAATTTTTGCAGCTAAATGCCCACAGCGTGTTTGTGGACATTGCTGCCTGCAATTCGCCCTTTCACCAGATTGTGCGCCAGTACCTGGGGGTACAAACTACCTACCAGCAGGACCTCATTTACCCTCCCGGAATTCACGGCCACCGCATAGGCGGCTATGCCGACAAGCTGTACCTGCCCGACGAAAGTGTGGATGCCGTTACCCTGCACTGCTCGCTGGAGCATTTCGAAGGAGAGGGCGACACGGCCTTTTTTCGCGAGCTGCAGCGGGTGCTCAGGCCGGGAGGCAGGGCCGTGGTGCTGCCTTTTTACCTGGCCCATATCTACACCCTGCACATCGACCCCGCCTACAACCTGCTCAAGGGCCACCGCCCCGGGCTGGACCCCCAGGCCCAGCTGCGCTACTGCAGCTGGTACCAGTTTTTTTCCCGCCATTACGACCCTCCTGCCCTTCAGCGGCGCATCCTGCAGCAGGCTCCCGCCCTGCGCCTCAGCCTGTACCGCGTCATGAATTTTCGCCAAATTGATGCCCGCTGCTACCTCAGGTGGGTGGGGGTGTTTGAAAAACGGGCAGAATGACCCGATTGGAATTCTCCTCCCAACTT
>RFHT01000748.1 GCA_003696835.1 Bacteroidota bacterium | reverse complement strand
GCGAGACCGAGGCGGTCCAGTTGGTTTTGGCCGGGCACAACAACTGCTCCGGGTTGATGAGCTCCAGGGCATAGCCCCCCTGGGCTTTAGTCGCATCGCCATACCAGCTCTGCAGGTAGTCCACCCGGTCGATGAGGGCGCCAGTGTGGTCCATGAGGCTGAGGTTGTCGCCACTGTTGACCAGTGATGGCCAGGAAGAAGGACCAATGGCCGTACCAAAGCTTTCAAATGCACTCACATCCTGCTCACGCGTAAGGATGAGGTAGGCACCGGGCGCCAGCACATAGGCCGGCAGGCTGCCGGTGGTGGTACCATTGTCGAAGGTCCAACCCTGTAGCTCAAAGGTCTTGTCCGAGCGGTTGTACAGCTCTATGTATTCGGCATTGGGCAACCCCAGCGGAGGCGTAGGGTCGGGAAATATTTCATTGATAATCACATCCTTAAAAGCTGCCACATCGGGCACAAAATAGGTGAGGCTCACTTCCAGCGGAGCCGCAAGGGCGTTGCCGCTTACATCTTCAATGCCTGAAATTCGCAGCAGGTAAGTGGTGTTGTTTTGAAAATCGACGGCAAAGACCAGGTGGACCAGGGCGGGGTTTGAAGCGTCCAGTTGTGCCGTCAAGGGATTGCCTATGCCATTATCCATTTCATAATGACCCACATTCAGCACACTCTGGGGGTTGAGGGGCTCTGAAAAAAGCAGGTCCAGTTGGTTGGCAGCTACAATCTCCGCCTGCACAAGTGCTGGCGGGGCCTGGTCCACCACCTGGTTGCCCACGTAAATGTCATCGAAAAAAAAGGCATCCCTTCTGCTGGAAGTATGTTTCACATACACCCCAAAATAGGCCGAAGTGGTATGCGTTGCATCCACCACACTGCCCTGCAGGGCAAAGTTTTCGCCATTTTCGGGGTCGGCATATACTTCCCAGTTGCCGGCTTCATCGCGCAACACCCGAATATGGGCATTTACCCGCCTGCCCACGGTAGCATCGGGCCCGTCCACGATCTTTACCAGGGTATTGCCATCCTGCCTGAAGAGGTCGATGCTATCGTCGCTGCCCGTTTCGCCTATGCCAATAAAGTAGCCGTTGAGGGGGCCTTCCAGGTCGGCCTGGTCGCTGATCAGCTACACGCGCATCAGGTTGGAAGTGCTGGGAGGGTTGTTGTACACCAGGCGGAAGCGCCATTCGGTGGCGTCCACACGGGTAGAGGGCGTTACCAGGTGCAGCACCTGGGCGCTGTCCGGGCCGTTGGTTTGAAGCTGAAAGTCAGTACTTATCTGGAAAAATTCCGTATCGCCCGTCCAGGCGGGGTTTTGGCTGAAGTCGCCATCGGAAAAGTCGTCGAACAACTGGGCCTGAAGGAGGTGGCAACCACAAAGCAGGATGATGAGGAAGCAATAGCGCAACATAAGGGTATGGTTTTACCCCCTAAATATACAGCATATTTCAGGAATACCAGATGAACAAATTGTTAATGCAGTCTTAGTGCGGTACGCCTTCGCAAAGCGGCAGCTTCAGGAAAGCGCCCGGCCTGAGCTGGTCATCTTTGAGGTAGTTGAGCTGGCGAATGGTGGCAGGAGGCAGGCGAAACCGCCTGCACAGGGAGAGCAGATCGTCTCCTTTGCTTATGCGGTAGTAGGTAAAGTTGTCTGCCGCAATGGCTGCCTGCACCTGGCGCTGGCGATTTGGGTCTATGATGAGGGCTTCGGTTTTGGTTTCTGCTGGCCCGGCTTTTGGGGGAGAAGCTGTGGCCTGTACCTCCGCTTCAGGGCCCAAATCTACCACTACCGCCTGGGCAGAGTCGGGGGCAGGCTTTGCCTGTCCCATGGTATCCCCCTCGTGCATGGCATGCAAGGCGCTGGTGTCGGGAAGCAGGGGGCTGAGGGCGCTGCTCTGCCCTGCTTCGGGCAAGGCAGCCGGCGGCTGCCTCAGGGTAAAGGAAACATGTATGCTCAGGGCGTGCAGCACGTCCTGGCCGGGGCGGGCTCCCAACTGCCCCACATTGTCGAGGTAGTCGGTGGGCGTATAGTGCAGGGTATAATGCATGCCCAGGGCCAGAAAGTGGTTGATATGCCGCTCCACCCCTATGCTGGCAGGCAGTTCGGGTACCACGCTGTTGTAAACCTCCGATTCATTGCGGGTTTGGCTCTGGTATTTGAGCTTTTTGCCGTTGGCATCCCTGGGCGAAAACCCCAGTACCCCGGCTCCAATGCTCACAAAGGGCTCCCATTTGCCCAGCTCCAGGTGGTAGCGCAGCCGCAGGTCGGCGTAGAAAAAGGGAGTTTCCACAAAGGTATTCTGCACCACAGGCCTGCCGGGCTTGTCGTTGTTGACAGCCTGGGCGGCAAACTTACCAAAACCGGCATGGGCCTGAATTTTCAGGCGGGAAGGGCCATCGAGCAGCATGCCAAAGCCTGCCCCCGCCTCAATGGGGCGGAGCGTACTCCTGCCATCTGAAAAATCGCCCAGGTAGCTGTAGCCAGCCAGTCCTACACTCAGCTTCAGCGGCCGCTGTACCTTTTGCTGGCATTTTCCCATTCCCCAAATCAGAAGCAAGGATACGCATAGGATCAGCCTGTTACTCATGTTGTTTTACATCACAACGATGGCCACAATTTTAGAAGTGTCGCTGAGTTGCTCCAAAGCAATCTCCTCAAATTGCGTTGCACTAAACTGCCGGCCGTTCTCCTTCACCAGAAAATGCACCTCCGGAAAGAGAGGAGAAGCGAGGTCCAGCAGGCCATAGTCTTCCAAGTAAATAATATTCCAGTCGTTTGTAAGGCGCTTGAGCGCCTCCACATCCATACCAACGGAAAATTCGCGCTTAAATTTTAGTTCGGGGCTTTCAATGCGTATGCGATTGACTTTTCCCTTTCCCCAAAAATCCTCTTCAATATACACCTTGCCCCCTTTGTACTGCAGCACCGCTGCCCGCCACTGATAGCCACCTTCGTTAAAAAGGGTATCGCGCACAGCCCTTCCTTTGAGGCGACGGGTACCCGCCTCGGGCATGGGGTCGCCTATGCTGAGGTATTTCAGCCCACGGGGCAGGATCTTCTTGCTCCCCATGCAACCGCCCAGCAAAAGAATGAGTATAAACAACAACAACGGGTACTTCATCTTTGTTAGCTTTAAACAATGGCTGTATTTCAACAGCTGATTAATCCTAATAAAGCGCCAATGTACGATTCGTTACAATTTTTATATGGATAATTTTGTATATTGGAGCGTTTTTCAAACATGTAATTCAGGATGGCGGCTATGCCCGGGAAACTCATACAAAATAAAGTAAGGTGCTTTTTGACAAAAAAGAAAAATAATACCTCCTTCGCTTCTAACTCCTTGGGCATCATTGTTGCTATATGAAAAATTGGTAGATATTCCACGAACATTATGAACAAACTGATCAAGTACTTTATCTTCAGCTTTGCATTTGTGCTGGTAGGGCTGTTGGTGGGTTTCAAAATCAAAGGTAATTTTTCGGGCACTTCTGTCATTTCTATTGATAAAAGCTTGAAAAAGCTCGAACACGCCCTCATTTTCATAGAAGAAAACTACGTAAAAGAAACCAAGCACGAAAAGCTGGTAGATGATGCCATCAAAGGCATACTGGAAGGGCTGGACCCGCATTCTTTTTACATTCCTGCCTCAGAAATGAAGCAAATGCAGGAGCAGATGGAAGGCGGCTTTGATGGCATTGGCATACAGTTCAACATTGTGGATGATACCCTGTATGTGGAAACCCCCCTGCCCGGTGGTCCCAGCGAGAAGCTGGGCATCATGGCCGGCGACCGCATCGTCAAGGTCAATGGCGAAAATATAGCCGGTATCGGTATTACCAATGCCGACGTATATCGTTACCTCAAGGGCCCCAAAGGCACCAAAGTTACAGTAGCTATATTCAGGAGAGGCCATAAAGGCCTGCTGGAGTTTACCATTACCCGCGACCGCATCCCCATCAACAGCGTGCCCTACGCCTACATGATTGCACCCGAAACTGGATATATTCAGGCTACGCGCTTTTCCAGCACCACCTACGATGAGTTTAAGACCCACCTGGAGCAGCTCAAGCAGCAGGGCATGCAAAACCTCATACTCGACCTCCGGGGAAATCCCGGCGGCTACATGACCATGGCCTACAAAATGGCCGATGAGTTTCTTTCTTCGGGCAAACTGATCGTTTCTACCAAAGGCCGCATTCCCCAAAGCCGGCAGCAGTACAAAGCGACCTCGGCCCTCAATGCCTTTGAAAAAGGCGCCCTCATTGTGCTCATCGATTATGGCTCGGCTTCGGCCAGCGAAATCGTGGCAGGAGCTGTGCAGGACCACGACCGGGGCCTTATCGTAGGGGTACGCTCCTTTGGTAAAGGCCTGGTGCAAATTCAGGAAGAATTTGAAGATGGCTCCGCCATTCGCATCGTCATTTCGGAATACTTTACCCCCAGCGGACGCTGTATCCAAAAACCTTACAATAAAAGTACGCAGGAGTATGAGCAGGAAATCCTGCACCGCTTTGAAACGGGCGAAATTTTCGACGAGTCCAAAATGCAGCACGATTTCCCCGACTCCCTCAAGTTTAAAACCGCTTCGGGCCGCATCGTCTATGGGGGCGGTGGTATCTATCCCGATGTGTTTGCTGCAAATGACACCACAGGAGGCAGCAAATACCTCACCGAGCTGCGCATGAACGACATGTTCCGGCAGTTTGCCTTCCACTATGTGGACGACCGCCCCGAGCTCATAGAGCAGTACCCCACACCTGAGGCCTTCGTCAAAAATTTTCAGCTCAAGCAGTCGCTGGTGCAGGACTTCATCGACTTTGCCGCCGAAAAAGAGGTACCCTTTAAGCCCAAAGACTACGAGCGAAGCAAGGAGATCATCGAACGCTCCATAAAAGCCTACATCGGGCGCCGCCTGCACAACGATGATGCCTTTTACCCCACCATACACGAGCTGGACAATGTGCTGCAAAAAGCCATTGAGCTCATTCCCAAAGCCAAAGAACTGGAGGCTACGGGGCATTTTACGGAGGTAGTCAAAAAGGAATAGGCCGAAAATCAGCAATTTAGGTACGTTCAAAAAAGCCCCCATTCGCCACCTCTGCATCCTGTGCCATCGGATGCAGAGGTGAGTTGTTTAGGGGGCGTAGGAACGGATTAGCAATGCCTTACAGAATGGGTAATAGTCAACAAACTTTGCCCCACTTTTTTTACCCCGTTCGGGGTATAAAACTGAATTGAACATAAATCTAAAATCGTTAATCGGCCTTCCTTGTTCTTCAATCAAAAAAAGGATTAACGAACTCCGATTTTAGTTAGAAGTAAAAGTAAGCATGAACAAATTTGAATTACATTAAATGGGATAGATGAGCGTTTTTTTAGATATAGTAATTCCAGCTCAACTCACTCATTTTCAATGACTTGAATTGATTCCCACAACCCTCCTGAGTGGCTAAAACCTTCCCCCTACTCCCTCAAAAACACCGGCTGGGTCCAGGCCACTTCCACCTCGCCCTCCCAAATGGGATTTTGTTTGGGTTTGTCGGAGATAATTTTGGCGCGTACAAAGCCCTCATTCCCTTTGATTTTGTACGTGGCTTTGATGTCCTGCACTTCGGCCAGCACCTGGGGAGTACCATCAGGGCCCAGCCCAATAAACTGAATGGTGTAGTTGACGCCCTCCCGGGCGGCTACCCAAATGCGGTAGCGCTTCTGGTTGCGCCGGATACGACTGAGGGTCACACCTGTTGAGCTGTAAAAGTCGCCGGCTTCCAGGGCCCGCACCACGCTGGCAGGCTTGAGCTCATGGGCATAGACCATCACCCACCCTCTGCCGGGGTTACTGAGGTGTGAGCCCGTTTCGCGGTAGTTGTGACTGTCGTCCACCGCCAGGCCCCACATAGGCGGTTTGCCATTGAGCAGGTAGTGCTTCAGCACCTCGTCCCACATAGTTTCGGTGCTGCTGTGTTGCGCATCGCCCTGGTTGTGCACAGCCGGATGACCATTGTACACCTCAAAGAAGCGCTCCCTTTGCAGGGGAAAGAGGTCTTCGGCGGTGATGGCCCAGCCAAAATTGGGGTGATTGATGTGGGGAAACATGGGTTGCCCGCTGCGCGCTCGCTGCTCCCATACGGCATCAATGTTGCGTTGCATCACCTCCGTAACACTGCTGCCCCCTTGCGGGGGGATAAGCTCCTGCACATTGGTAGCATTGATGTGGATGGGCTTGCCTTCGAAGCGGTCGGTAATCTCTTCGGACTGCAGAATCATAAATTTGCCTGCCTCTTCAAAGGCGGGGCGGTACTGGTTGTAGGTTTTGAGACGCACCGTGATGGTATCCCCATTGCGCAGGTACTCCACCCATCTTTCGCCAAATTTCTGGAGACACTTTTCAAATACGGCCAGGTCCTCCTCCTGCCAGAGCTTGACCCACTTTGTGCCCTGTGCGAGTATGTTGTGGTCGGAGAGAGCCACAAAGTGGTAGCCATGGGATTTGTACCAATGCATGATCATTTCGGGAAAATCGTCCCCGTCGCTCCAGAAGGAGTGAGTGTGCAGGTTGCCCTTGTACCAATGGCCGGCTTGCTGGGCCATCATGGGCATGTTGCTGATTAAAAATAAGCCGGACAGGGCGGCAAATATCCGTAGTGTTTGAAGGAAAGAGAACATGGTGCTTGTTTGTGGTTGAAAATAAGGGTAGAAAGATACAAAATGTAAAAGAAATCGCTCCACCATCAGGTGAAGCGATCATAACATAACAACCGTTCCGTCCGAATAAAATCTTACTATCTGATCAATGTAATGGTGCCTCCGCGTTTTACCGTGGCTCCTGTATTCAATACGGCATTTAAGAGATATACATAAACTCCTTCCTGCACTTCTCTGTTGTGTTTGTTGCGGCCGTCCCAGCCTTCTTCCAGGCTGCGGATCCTTTTCAGCTCCAGTCCCCAGCGGTCAAAGATGATGAGCTCCATGGCATTGATGCCTTCTCCTTTTACATACCACACATCATTCACGCCATCGTTGTTGGGCGAAAAGGCGTTGGGGGTAAATATCTTGCCGCCGTGGAAGATGCGTATGAGCATGCTGTCTTTGGCCGGGCAGGTATTAAAGGCATCGTGGGCAGTAAGCACCACCATATAGGTACCGGTATCGGCATAGGCATGAGAAGGGTGCTCAATGGTGGAGAGGGGCGAGCCGTCTCCAAAATCCCACTCATAGCTGGTGGCACCTACGGAGAGGTTTCTGAAGTCAAATTTGGCGTGCCGAAACTGCACGGAGTCTTTGTCGGCCTGGTTGTGGCTGAAGTCGGCAATGGGTTTGGGGGTGTTGCCAATTTTCACACTCAGGCTGGCGGTACATCCGCGCTCGTCGGTGGCCGTTACGGTGTACTGGCCCTGTTCGAGGTTCATGGCCAGGGGGGAGCCCTGTACGGGGTAGGTGTTCCAGGCATAGCTGTAGCTGCTACCGGTTCCTCCTCTGGCATTGACCAGGGCGGAGCCGTTGGGCAGGCTGCAGTAGGCATTGGCCAGGTCCACCAGCTCTATGTCAATTTTTTCCGGCTGGGCAATATCTATTCGCTCCTCTTTGGCACATCCGTTTGCGTCGGTTACTACTACCACGTGCGTACCGGCAGCCAGTTTATCTAGTTGAGGTTGCTGCAGGCTGCTGTTGCCATCCCACAGTATGCTGTAGGGCGCCACGCCCCCGCTGATGTCCACTGCAGCTGTACCATCCTGCAGGCCGAAGCAGCTCACGTCGGTGGCCGTGGTGGCCAGCAGCAGGTCTTCGGGTCGCTGCACCTGAAGCTGAAGGGTATCTTTGCAGCCCCTGTTGTCGGCTACTACCACGCTGTAGCTGCCTGCTGCCAGGCCCGATACGAGATGAGTACGCTGCACGGGAGTGGTATTCCACAAGTAGGTATAGGGAGCTGAGCCACCGGCTACGCTCACTTTGGCAAAACCAGAGGCCTCGCCAAAGCATTTGGCATGTGCCAGGGTATCCAGTTGCAGGTTCATGGCTTCGGGCTCAGTGAGCACCAGCTCACTTTGGGTGGTACAACCGTTGGCATCGGTAACGTTTACCTGATAGGTTCCGGCGGCCAGGTTGGCAATTCGGGGGGTGTTGGCCCCCGTGGCGGGCCACTGGTAGGTGTAAGGTCCCGTGCCTCCGCTTACCTCTACGGCTGCGGCTCCGTCGCGCAGGCCGAAGCAGCTGATTTCCTCCTCAATGCGGGCATTGGCCAGCAGGGGTTCGGGCTGGTTGATGCGGGCCTGAAGCTCTACTTCGCAGAAGTTGGCGTCGGTAATGCGCAGCTGGTAGTCGCCGGCAGCTATGCCTTCAAAGCGGCCGCTGGCCGATGGCTGTCCGTCGTTGAGCTGGTACAAATAGGGCCCTATGCCGCCACTGGCCTGCACCAACAGCGCGCCACTTTCTTCGCCAAAGCAGCTTACATGCTGCTCCTGAGCCACTGCGGCTACTAGGGCCGTAGCAGGCTGAGAAATGCTTACTTCCGTTTGGGTGCGGCATCCGTTCTGGTCCATCACAGTGGCCTGATAGGTGCCGGCCGTGAGCTGGGCAAATTCGCGGTAGTGGCTAAAGTTGGTTCCGTCCAGGGAGTAGCTGTATCCGGGCACGCCGCCATTGGCAGCAAGCCGCAGCAGGCCCTGGGCTTCGCCGTAGCAATTCACATCTTTGTGCTCTTCAATGCTGAGCGTCAGGGCTTCGGGCTCGATGAGCACCACTTCGCTCTCGGCCTGACAGCCGTGCTCATCTGTAATTTGCACTTTATAGGTTCCCGCTCCCAGCCCCTGCAGGGCCTCGGTGGTACCCAGGCCATTGTCCCACTGGTAGGAATAAGGAGCAGTACCTCCCTGCGCAGTGGCCAGCAGCATGCCGCTGGATTCGCCCTGGCATACGATGGGCTGCTCTATGCGTGTCTGGGCAATGAGGGCCTGGGGTTGTTGCAGGCTGGTATTTATTTCAAAGGTACAATCGTTGGCATCTTTGATGTAGAGGGTATAATCGCCGGGAGCCAGGGCATCAAACACATTGTTTTGGGCAAAAGACTGGCCGTCCAGGCTATAGGAATAAGGAGCCACGCCGCCGCTGGCAGCCAGCTTGAGCTGGCCGTCGTTGAGGCCGTAGCAGCTGATGTGCCGCTGGTCGGCAATGGCAGCCGAAAGGGCAGCCTGGGGTTGTTCAATGCGAGCACTCAGCAGGGTTTCGCACTGGTTTTGGTCCACTACGCGAATGAGGTGCTCACCGGCTGGCAAGCCATCAAACTGGGGCGTAGCCTGAAAGTCGCCACCATTGAGGGCGTAGCGGTAGCCAGGCACCCCACCGGAGGCGGAGAGTCGCAGCATGCCCGTTTGCTCCCCGTAGCAGCTGATGTCGCGGCTTTCCAGCAGGCTGGCCTGCAGGGGGGCGGGCTCGGTAATGCCCATGCTGCCCACGGCTTCACAGCCTTGTGCGTCGGTAACCGTTACGGTGTAAAGTCCCGGGCTGAGGTTTGCTACGCTTTGGGTGTTGCCCACATTGGGCGACCACTGGTAGCTATAATCGCCTGCCCCGCCGCTGGCATTGACCATGAGACGGCCATCGGCAGCGCCTGCACAGGAAATGTTCTGCGGAATGAGCTGCACATTTACCGGTGGGGTAACATTTACTTTCTGTGTGGCAGTAGAGCTGCCACACATATTGGTAGCCGTAACACTATATACACTGTTTTGGGTGGGCGATACGGTAATGGCAGGGGTGGACTGCCCACCGGGCTGCCACTCAAAGGTGGTTTCTACTTCATCATTGGTCACCAGGGCTTGCAGACTAAGGCTTTCGCCATAACAAATGCTGACTTCATCGCCTATGGCCAGTACGGGTGGGGCAACGTAGTCGAAGGTTACTTCGGCCCGCTCGACGCCGCAGCTGTTGCGTGCTTCCACCCAGTAGGTACCGGCTTCACTCACGGTAAAGCCAGGCTGGGTGCTGCCGTCCTGCCAGAGGTAGGAAGTAGCATTGGCTGCTGTGGCATCCAGTTGGCGGGTTTCGCCCTGGCACAGTTGCTGGTCCAGGCCCAGGTTGATGGGCCCCACGGGCTGGTCGTAGCTCACGACCATGGCGGCACGCTGGGTACACACTCCGTTGGAGGTTTCTACCCAGTAGGTACCGGGGGTGGTAATGTGGTAGTAAGGCTCGGTGGAGCCGTCTTGCCAGCGGTAGCTCAGCACATCGGGGTGATACACATCCACCGAATAGGCCTGGCCTACACACAGGGTGGTATCGCTGAGGCTTACCGCAGGTGCAGGCGGCAGAATGCGCACCACCTTGGTTACCTCATCGGTACAGCCGTTTTTGTCTTCTACAAAGAGGGTGACGTTGTAGCGGCCGGGGCGCTGATATACATGTGAAGGGTTGATTTCGGTGCTGGTGGTGCCATCGCCAAAATCCCACACCCAGCTTTTGAGGTTGGCGGTGGTGTTGTCGATGCCATAGCAGGTATCGGCAAAGATGAAGTTGGTGGGCTGGCCCAGGCACACGTCGTCTCCTACTTCGAAGTTGGTGTGCAGGGTATAGGAAAAGTCGCTGTAACGCACTTTCTGCTGGGAGAAGTTGTAAAAGCCAAAGCGGCCCATTTTGTAGCAGCCCGGCTGGTCAAATACGAGGTCGCCGTTGATGGTGATCATTACGCGCGTAGAGGTATAAACCAGCTCAAAGTGGTAGTCGGTATTGTATTCCCATCCTCTGCCATCGCCCCATACCTCAGCCTGGCGCTCGAATTTTCCATCGGCATTGTCGTGCTGCCAGAAGTGGTCGTACATGTTGTCGAAGCCTGTGAGGTCGCCTTCCACTTTTGAGAGGGTCATGCCTTCATTTCCTCTGCGGCCTTCCTGGTTTTGCATTTCTTTCTTCCAGTCGAATAGCAGAAAGTCGTAGTCGCTCATACCCTGACTTTCGGCCGGGCCGTTGTAGCCAAATACAAAGCCCACAAAGTCGTTGTCCCAGTCGTCTTCAATGCGAATGGTTCCGTAAATTTTGACGTTCATGAAGGTGTCGGGGCTGACAAAAAAGGTAGGGTCGTGGTTGATGGTTTGGTAAACCGAGCGCCCTATGCCCGAGTTGGCATCCAGGCTCACCCGCCAGTCGCCATTTGCGAGCACGCCTTCCTGTATCCAGGTTCGTAAGTCCACATCGGTCTGGCAGGGGCCACCCTCTATGGAAGTTCCCGAAGAATCAACTCCCGGATATATATCCGGCACAGATGATTCGAGGGTGTCGTTCAGGTGGGGAGTAAATTTTTTCGAATAGGCCTTTGTTGGTTTAAAGGTAAAACTAAATGCGATTAAAAGAGCGAGCAAGATTGAGCTGAGCGTCCTCAAAATTGCTAATGCGGACGTTAGGAGCGAAACCTGTTGTGTCATTGTCACATGTTATTTGACCAGTAGCAAATCGCTTGAATGCTTGAGTCTCTTGCTGCATGATGATCGCTTAGGGTTTAAAATCTTGCGGATACGGTTTAAATTTTCGGTAAAAATATAAAAT
>RFHT01000747.1 GCA_003696835.1 Bacteroidota bacterium | reverse complement strand
GCCCGGCCCAGGTCGGCAGGCGGGTAAGCCGATTTTTTGGGCAATACCGCAATGGCATCCAGCAGGTCCTGCTCGATCTGGGCATAAACCTCGGCCAGAGGCGTGCGCGCCTGCTTGTATTCGTCTGGCTGCAATGGATGGATAATCAGAGGCACATCGCCAAACCAGCGCACCAGGCAGAAGTAAAAGTAAGCCCGCAGGAATTTATTTTCCCCTATCAAACGCGCCTTCAGCTGTTCATCCATCTCAATTTGGGGAATATGGTCAATGGCCAGGTTGGCGCGGTAAATGCCCTGATAAAAACCCTGCCACTGGGTAAGGGGCGCCAAATTGCCCGCATCGTAGGTGAAATTGTCCATTTCGTTGAGAAAATTGGCATCGTTGGGCGTGCTGCCCTTGTCGGCATCGTCCGAGGGGATGTCCGTCATGCCAATGTAGCTAAAGACGTGCACCTGCCAGGCGCGCAGGTGGGCATACACCGCGTTGGTGGCCCAGATAGCATGCTGCTCGGTCTGGAAAAAGTTGTCGGAGGTGAGCTGCCCCAGGGGTTTTTTCTCCAAAAACTCCTGCTTACAAGCCAGCAGGGAGCCCAGCATCCATCCGAAAAGGAGGGACAACTGCCAATAGGTTAAAGGGAATAGGATGCGTTTCATGGCGAGTATGTTGGTGTTTTTAGTCAAATGATCCAATTAGAACGTCAGGTTTACACCTGCCGAGTAGGTTTTAGCGATGGGATAGACCCCCCGGTCTATGCCCACCTCAATCACCGAGTTGCTGGTGATTTCGGGCGTATAGCCGGAGTAAGCCGTCCAGGTGATCAGGTTGGTGCCTGAGAGGTAGAACCTGAGCTGTTTCAGGCCCAGCTTTTCAATCCACTGCCGGGGCAGGGAGTAGCCGAGTTGGAGGCTTCTCAGGCGCAGAAAAGAACCGTCTTCCAGGAAGCGCTCCGACATTTCATAGTTGTGCCCGCCATTGGTTATGCGGGGTTCGGTATGGCTGCTGCCTTCGGTGGTCCAGCGGTCCAGAAAAGAGGCTTCGAAGTTGGGCGTGCCAAAGCGGGCCATTTTTTTTGCGTTAACGAGCTGGTTGCCCTCCACTCCGTTGAAGTCGGCATACACCTCTACGCCCCGGTATTCCAGCCTGAAGTTGAAGCTGTATATCAGTTTGGGAATGGGGCTGCCCAGGTAGGTGCGGTCGGCAGTGGTAATGCGGCCATCGCCATCGGTATCTACGAATCGCAGGTCGCCGGGCACTTCCACGCCCCGGTTGGGGAATTGCTGAATTTCGGCCTCATTTTGGAAAATGCCCGCCACTTTGTAGCCATAGAAAGCGCCTATGGGCAGGCCCACCACCGTGCGGGTGCCCAGTTTGCCTCCCACGCCCAGGCCACCCCCAAATATTTCCTCCTTGCCCTCGCCCAGGGCCAGCACCTCATTGTGCACCGTAGAAAGAATGATGCCTGCGGCGTAGAAAAAACCCGCCTGGCGGTCGCGCCAGTCCAGCTTGAGGTCCAGGCCGGTATTCAGCACGCTGGCCGCATTGATGACGGGATTGTTGGCCGCGCCCACATAAGCCGGGATGGGCACATCCACCAGTATGTCGTCGGTTTGGCGGCGGTAGTAGTCCATTTCTGCCAGCAGGCGGTTGTCAAACAAGCCCAGCTCCAGGCCTGCGTTCAGTTGGGAGGTTTCTTCCCAGCGGATGGCAGAGTTGGCCAGGGTGATGATGCTGGCGCCATTGTTGAGGGCTTCATCCGGGCCAAATACGGCATTGAGGTTGGAGGTAACCACGGCCCGCCCGGCATAGGCACCGATCTTGTCATTGCCAATTTTTCCCCAGCTCGCCCGCAGCTTGAGGTGACTGATGAGGGGTTTGAACGGCTGGAAAAAGTCTTCCTCGGAAATGCGCCAGCCCGCCGCGAAGGAAGGAAAATAGCCGTAGCGGTTGTCGGCCCCGAAGCGGGAGGAGCCGTCGGCGCGGAAAGAGGCGGTAAAGAGGTAGCGATTGTTCAGGCTGTAATTGAGCCGAAACAAATACGAAAGCATGCTCCACGAAAAGGCTCCATTGAAATTGGTTTGGCCTTCGATTTCTCCGGCACTGAGGTAAAAAAACTCTTCGGTATCTCCGGGGAGATTGAGGCGCTGACCGCCCAGGTTTTCAAATTCAAACTCCTGGCTCGTCATGCCGCCCAGCAGGGTGAGTTCGTGGCCCTTCCAGGTCTTGTGGAAGGTCAGGGTGTTTTCCCATAGCCAGCTTCGGGAGCGGTCGGTATATACATTGAGGCGGCTTTCCTGGTTTTGCTGAATGGCCGAAACAAAAAACACCGGGGTGAAGGATTTGTTCTGGTTGTGGCTGAGGTCGAGGCCCAGGTTGGTGCGAAAAGTAAAATGTTTCAGGAAGTTGAGGTCGATGTAGAGGTTGCCCACCGTGCGGTAACCAAAGCCCTGGTTGTGGTTGTAAAAAATTTGGGCTTCGGGATTGGCCACGGGCGCATTGATGGAGGTATTGCCAAAGTTGCCGGCACTGTCGATGGGGGGCACGGTGGGGTCGGCCCGGTAGGCATTGCCCAGCACGCCTGCTGCCCGGGTGCGGGTGTTGTAAACCAGGGCGATGTTGTGGCCCACCTTCACCGAGGGGGTGAGCTGGTAGGTATTGTTGAGGCGCAGGGTGGCGCGGTCGAACTGGGAGCCCCGTATGATGCCTGCCTGGCTGAAGTAGTCGGCGCTGAGGTTGTACTGCATGCGTTCGCTGCCCCCATTGGCCGAGAGCTGGTAGTTTTGGATAGGGGCAGGCTCAAAAATGACTTCCTGCCAGTCGGTGCCCTCGCCGAAGGCATCGGGATTGGCAAAGGAAGGGCTTCGCCCTTCGTTGAGGGCCACCTCATTGGCCAGGGTGGCGTATTCCCTGGCATTGGTGAGGGCAATTTTTTTCACCACCTGCTGCTGGCCGTAGTAGGCATGGAAGTTGAAGGTGGTGCTGCCCTGCTGGCCCTTGCGGGTACTGATAATGATGACGCCATTGGCTCCTCTGGAGCCATAGATGGCGGTAGCCGAGGCATCCTTCAGCACTTCTATGGATTCCACATCATTCAAATTGAGAAAGGAGATGTCGTCCAGCAGCATGCCGTCCACCACGTACAGGGGCGAGGCATCGTTGAGGGTGCCGGTGCCGCGAATGCGGATGACAGCCCCGGCTCCCGGCTCGCCGGAGGTGGGCGTTACCTGCACCCCGGCCACCTTGCCCTGCAGGGCCTGCTCCACCGAGGCGGTGGGGATTTTGTTGAGCTCGTCGGCCTTCACGCTGGAAATGGCGCCTGTGAGGTCACTTTTTTTCTGTACCCCATAGCCCACAATTACCACCTCATCCAGGGAGCGTATTTCCTCCAGCATCACCACGTCCAGTTGCTGGCGGCCATTGAGCGGGATTTCCTGCTGCTGGTAGCCGATATAAGAAAAAATGAGGGTGTCCTGAGCAGAGGGAACCTGAAGCTGGTAGCGCCCCTGCTCATCGGTGAGGGTGCCTGCCTGGGCGTGCTTCACGCGCAGGGTAAGCCCGGGCAGGGGCTGCCCTTCAGCAGTGGTGACCCGGCCGGATACGGCTACCTGTGCACGGGCAGGTGCACTTGCCAGCAGCCCCAGCACAATAATTATCAAAATGGAAACTTGCTTGTTCATGTCTGATGATTTGGTCGTAGTAAAAAAAAGCCGGGTAGGGCCCGCAAGCTGAGCTTAAAGCCCCTCCAGCCAGCCCCCGCTGAAGCCCGCCCTTTTCAGCCCCCGAATGATGTAGGGGTTCTGCTTCATCAGCTTCCACAGCAGGCCGGAGCGGTGGTTTTCAATTTGCAGGAGTATGGGCCCCTGGTCGATGCCCAGCTGGTCCACGTCAAACCAGCCCCTGCGGCCATCTTCCCCGGCAGGCACACTGAGGTTAAAGGCGTCGCGGAAGCCGTAGGGGTTGATGAGCTGGTCGTAATAAGTCTCCCACATGTAGCGCAGAGCGGGAATGCATATTTCGGGAGCAAAAGGCACAGATCCCCCCACGGCCGTGGGGGCAATGGTGCCGTCGTCGTTGATGTGCAGCAGGGAGGCACCCCGGGCCCAGTAGGTGCGGGCGGGCAGTTTTTTTCCCTGTACCAGCACGCTGTCGCCGGGGCCGTCGCAGGCGGTGAGGCCCCACAGCTGTTCGCCATAGCCTTCAAACCCGCGGGGGTTGTCCATGCAGTAGGCGCGGTTGCTGTAGGTGGCCCGGCGGGAGTTTTCGAAATAATCTATGCCTTTTTCGCGCATGTAAGCATCCTGTATGCCGCGAAAGTCGATGTAAATGTGGCTGTACTGGTGCCCGAACAGGGGAGAGAAGTTGAGGTGTTCCTGCCCGTAAAACGTTCCCCACTGGTAGGTTTTGCACCACTTTTCCCAGCTTCCCTCCGGAATGGAGTGGGTGGGGGAGCCCAGCGCCAGTACCAGCAGGATCATGGCTTCGTTATAGCCGTCCCACTGAGCCTGCAGGAAGCCGCGTTCGGGATGCCAGCCCATAGACAGCAGGCCATTTTCCTTCAAAAACCAGTCCCACTCTACCCGCCGGTACAGGCTGTCGGCCAGGGCGCGTATAGCCGTTTCGGTTTCATTACGGCCATCAAAGTACATCTGGGCCGATAAAATGCCGGCCATGAGCAGGGCCGTATCAATGGTGGAGAGCTCTACCTTTTTGTAGCGGTGGGCGTGGTCGGTTGTTAGAAAATGATAAAAAAAGCCTTTGTAGCCGCTTACGCCTGTGGTGTCGGGCCCCTGGGGAAGCTGCCAGAGCACTTCCAGGGTTTTTTTGACGCGCTCAGCTGCTGCTTCGCGGCTCACATAGCCCCTTTCAGCTCCCACCAGGTAAGCGCTGAGCCCAAAGCCCGTGGCCGCAATGCTGGAAAACTGATGGCTAGGCGCCCGGTCGGGAATTTGCATATTGCCGGGATAGGCCAGCTCCCAAAAATAGCGGAAGCTACGCCGCTGAACTTCTTCCAGGCTGAAGACTGTGGGTTGTTCAGCAGGAGGCTGGCTTTGCCGGGGCTGGCAGGCCCCCAGCAGCAGCATGATACAGCATAGGGTGAAAGGATAACGCATGCTAGTTGATTCAAAATTTTCCCCCAACATAACTGACGAAAAAAGTATGCTGGCGCGAATCCCCACAGACCCTGATGCCCCGGGGCATAGTGCCCGGAAGGTTCGCGCCAGTCGGATGGCATTTCTATTGTTTCAGTACCTTACGGTTGGCCAGCAAGCCATTGCGGCCGTAGGCCGCGATGACGTACATACCCGGCTTCAGGTCCGAAAGTTCAAGGACATGTTGTGCCTGCCGTTGCAGCTTGAACTGTTTCACCTGCTGCCCCATGGCGTTGTAAACTTTGAGAGATTGAATCTCTTCGGCCTGCTCCAGCACCAGGTTTTGGCTGAAGGGGTTGGGGTAAATCTCCAGGCTGCGTACGGGCCGGGTGTCAAACAAGCCCACAGCACCACACATGCCGTCGCCAATTACCAGCTCGTCGAAATAAGAGGTTACATCCACGCCCGTGGCGTCTATGCCCAGGTCGAAGAAGAGGGTGAGGCGCATGTAGCGGGCATCGTCCGCCGCCTCTGAAAAGTCGAAGGTGAGCTCCTCCCATTCATCGGTTTTGGTATTGGGCACGGGAATTTCTATAGCCGGAGCCCCAGTTTGGGAGCCTTCCAGTTTGACGGCAAAGTTGCCGATGTGGTCCATGAGCACCTTGACCTTCACCGTTTTGTTGCCTTTAAAGTCGATAGGGGCCTCCAGGTCGGTATAAATACCGGCAAAGGGCAGGGCATCGCCCGCCTTGACGAATTTGCCCACCTTGCTGCTGCTGTTTACCGCATCGGGGCTGGGGTTGTCTTCCACCGAAAACTCCAGGTTTCCTTCCAGGCTTCCATTGGCAAAGTACTGGAAGGCAGTAATGGTGGTGAGCTCACTTTCATAGTCGAGCACACAGCCCGTAAAACCGGCTCTGCGCCAGCGCATATCGTCCAGGTAATACACATCCTCCTGGGCGGGCAGCTGGCCGGCATTGAAGAAAATGGCCACACGCGTGTGGCTTTCACCCGCATAGGGGCTGAAGTCCACGGTATAGGTGTTCCACTCATTGGCCGACTGCACCTCGGTAAAAATTTCGCGTGCAGGGCTGCTGCCCCCTTCGAGTTTGAAGAGCAGGGGCACCACAGCCGGCGCCCATATTTTGATTTCAAACTGGTTGCGCACGCTCAGGTCGATGTCCTGCCCGTAGTCCAGCACCAGGGCCGACCACTCATCCAGAGGATCGGTGTATTCGCCCACCTGGGTGGAGGCATTGCCCTGTGATACATCGGGGTTGAGGACCACCTTGAGGCGGTCGGCACCGGCACCGTAATTCACATTGCGCTGGCATTCGAAGTCGTCTAT
>RFHT01000746.1 GCA_003696835.1 Bacteroidota bacterium | reverse complement strand
GCCCCGTCGCCTCATCGGGAACTGGGGTCCCGATATATCGGGAGCTGGTATTGAGGCGACTAGACTTTTGGCTTCGCTTGCGTTCCGGCCTGCCGGAATTGTGGCAATGACAAAAGAACATTGCAGAGTAAAAAACAGCAATTAGAAACAGCAAATAGAAGCACTTCCAGCCCAACTGGACACCAGAAAAAAGCCCCGCTGCGCGGCAGGCAGGAGACCTTTCGGCGCACCAAACCAGCGCACAACCAGCCCTCAAGGTGACACCGAAGGTGTTTGGAAGGGGATGATTCAACAACCGCCAATAAACAAAAAAACAGGCCATCCTGCGGATGGCCTGTTGCTATATCATCGAAATACTTCGGCTTACAGCTTGGTGAGTTTGAGGGTAAATGGCAGGGGATCCGTGCCACAACCGCCGTCGTCTTCAAAGTCCACCATGTTCAGGAAGAACACGCTGTCATCGTCGAAATCCAGGGCAGCGGGGTTACCGGGATCGGGTCCCAGACGGATGGTACCGCCACAGCCCAGACCAGTGCCCAAACCGGATTGTACCTGGGTTTGGTCACACACGATTTCGAAGATCACATTTACTTTGGTACCGAAGCCCAAAGCAGGCAGGTAAACCTTTTCAAACTGGCGCTGGGTCTTCGAGCCAGGTACTACGGAGATTTCCGCCGTGCCGGGATCTACCCCAAAGGTAGGATCGCCAAAGGGCGCGGGCGGGTCACCTACGTACTCCAGCTGGTAAGTACCTACGAAACGGTCGTCGGGCACGGGGCAGCTCACGTTGATGGCCCAGCGGAAGTGGCCGGCAAAGGCATCTCCCCGCACCGTAGCCGAAGAGTTGTCGTTGGTTCTGATCGAACCATCTTCCTGCTCAAGGACGGTCTCAAAGAGGTAGGTGTCGGAAGACTTCATGTCGGCTTCCTGTATGCCCAGCAGGCTCATGAGCTCCTGAATGGGAATGGTCACCGTAATCTCCTGGAACCCTTTGCTGTTGGTGGTGAAATCCGACTGGCTAAAGGTCTTGTACAGCTTGGGGTCTGTACTCTTGTCGCCATTGGAGGGGTTGTTGTCGATGTAGCTTACGTTAATGGTGTAAGTTTTCACCGTTTTCCCCTTCTCGATGTCCACCATCTCAACGGTGTAGGTATAAACCGCGCTGCCGAGGTTGTTGAGGTCGAATAGGCGCGGGCTTTCGCTTACCAGGCGGGGATACGCCCCTTTGCCCAGCTTTTCAAAGGTCAGGATGGGGCTCAGGTCCGGGTCCGCACAGGAGTGGAACAGCATCATCCCCACCATGAACAGTATTACTGATATCTTATTTTTCATAACTTCAATCGTCATTAAATAAAGGAGGAAACAAGATTTAATAAGTTAAACCGGGAGGGTTGTTGTCCCAGAAAACGGGGTCCGTAATGCTCTTTTGCGTGGCATTGGCATTCAGGTTCACGTGATCGGAGGGATACAAAGCAGAACGTGCAAAGGCACCGGCCGCATTGTCGATGGCGGGCTGAATGCGCAGGGGCATACCGGTCCGGCGGTAGTTGTTGTAGGCTTCCAGGCCATTGCCCCACAGGGCGATGAAGTATTCCTTCATAACCACATTGAGGCGCTCGTCGCCGCTGTTGTTGTCATACTGATCCAGTACATAGGCCACGTAATCCTCAATATCCTCATCTTTGGGGAAGAAGGCTTGCTCAGCTGTAATGGGGTTGCCATTGATGTCGGAACCCACCACATGGCTCAGGTCCACCTTGCTGGCGAAAGAAAGGGTTTTGGCGATAGAAGCCCGCACGCCTTTTTCGAGCATTTCTCTGGGGTCGTCGTTGGTGCCCAGGGTAAGGGCGGCCTCGGCCCGCAGGAAGTACATGTAAGAAGAGAGCAATACGGGGAAGATGCCTTCGCCCAGTGCGCCGTCGGTACCACTGTTCTGGGTGTTCTCGAAGGAGTTGTCGTCAAACTTGCCACCCATGGGGTAGAGTCCGTAGCGGGTACGTATGGGGCCATCCGGGGGGATACCGGCACCGTTGCCGTGGTCGCGGCCGAAGTAGCCTTCGGGGTGTGCGATACAGTAGGGCAGGCGGGGATCCACTGCTTTGTAGTGATCGGGGGCTTCCCCATTGAAAGGCGTGGTGGAATGAATACATTCCCAAACGTTGACGTCCTCATCGGTGAGGTCGCCATCCTGGCGGTAGAAGTAGAAGCGCAGACGGGGATCGTCAAAGCCCTTATCTACCTTGAGCAGCCACATGTAGTAGTTGGACATGTAGTCGCCGTCACTATTTTCGTAGTGGTTGTTGTAGAGGAAGTGACGGGAGTTGGGATTAACGCGGTTGTTACCGTAATGAAACTCGAAGTCTTCCGAGGCTTCATCTATAAGGTCACCATCGGCCAGCAGGCTATTGATTTTGCCGGCGGCACCGCCGTCCACCAGGCGGGTGGTCACGTATATACGGAGTTTAAGCGACTTGGCAGCCGTAACCCACTTATCAGGGTCTCCGTTAAAAAACAGGTCCACTTCAGGCGAGGCTGCAGTAGTGCCACTCAGCAAGTTGATGGCCTCATCCAGCAGGGCTTCGGCAGCCGCATATACGCTGGCACCATCATCGACTTTGGGGCTGATCACGTCCGTCCCCTTCAGCGCTTCTGAATAGGGCACGTTGTTGAGCAGGTCCACCAGTACCAGCAACGCATAAGCCTTCATAATTCTGGCCGAACCGCCGTGCACGTCCAGGCCGCGCTCGTCAGTAAGCTTCACCAGGGCATCCACATCCGGCAACAAACCCGTAAGCCCAGCACTGATATTGCCCGCATACACCCTGGTCCACAAGGTATTCAGGGTAGTAGGAGTAGCCGCATTTACATAGGTAAAGTTCTGCATGGCCGACATCCTGGAAAGGCGGGCTGGCAAGCCCCAGGAACTTTCGAGTATGTCTTTGAAAGAAAGCTGTACACTATTGTACAGGAAGTTGACCTGTGCCTTCTCCGGTGTTACAGCGTTCGGGTTGTCGAGCAGCTCCTCCAGCTTGAAGTTATCGCAGGAGCTCACCCCCAACACCAGGAGTACAATGAAAATTTTATGTAAGAATTTCATAATGATCCAATTATTGCATTAGAAGGTTAAACTGATGGTACCAGCGTAGCGTTTGGCGGTGGGGCCAGTTACAAATTCAAAGCCACGGCCGTTGCCTACCCCCAGGCTCAATACTTCGGGGTCGTAGTTTACGCCCTCGGGGAAGTTGGGTGCATTGTAAAAGAGGTTCTCACCGGAGAGGCGGAGAGATACCGCACCAAAGGGAGTGTTTTCCAGCAGGCTGGCGGGCAGTTCATAGGAAAGGGCAATTTCCCTCAGGCGAATCACCGTAGCGTCAAATACAGCACCTTCGTCGGCAAAGAAGTAGGAGCGGAAGGCGAAGTCACCTATGTACCCCTGAATGTCGTTCTCAGTACCGTCGGGTTTCACACCGGGCTGAATTACCGGCAGGAAGCGGTCAAAGTCGGTGTCAATGGTATTCCCCCTTGCCAGCATGGTAGCCGTCATGATGGAGTAAATATCGCCACCGTCAATGTAGTTCCAGTTCATGTAGAAAGAGATGCCTTTCCAGGAAAGGTTGTTGATCAGGCCCAGGGTATAGTTGGGGTTGGGATCACCAATCACTTCTATGTCCTGCCCGGGCAGGTAGTTGCCGTCAGCCCCTACGAGAAAACGGCCCTGGTCGTCCTTTTGAAAAGGAAGTCCCTGAATCACCCCATAGCGCTCTCCGGGAATGGCAAAGTTGCCCAGGTTGGAGTAACCGGCAATGGGTATTTGATCCACCCCTTCAGCAATCTTGAGCACATTGTTCACGTTTTTGGTGAAGTTCACGTCTATGCTCCAGCGGAATTCGCCGGCAAAGGGCACCAGGTTGAGGCCCAGCTCAATGCCTTTGTTCTCAACCGAAGCGGCATTTACCGTAGTATTGTCATACCCCGTGGCAGGGTCCAGAGACAAGGCGATAATCAAATCATTGGACTCCTTGTCGTAGAGCGAGAGGTCGATGCCTATGCGGTTTTGGAGGAAGCGGGCTTCCAGACCAAATTCCAACTCGGAGTGCAACTCTGGCCCCAGATTAGGGTTACCTCGCTGATCATCTACACTATTAATATTCATCACAGTACCACCAGGGGTAACAAAACGGTTTGTACGGGTTATCAGCACGTTACGCGTCTGGTAGGGGTTGGGATAGCCGGCAGAAGTACCATAGCCCACACGCATTTTGATGTAGTTCACAACGGGGTTGTTGCGCAGGGCGGGAATGGCATCAGTAGGTACAAAGGACAAGCTGGCCGAAGGATAGAAGACCGAACGGTTGGCTTTTTCCAGGGTAGAAGTCCAGTCGTTACGGGCCTGCAGGTTCAGGTAAATGAAGCCCCCATAGCCCACCGTAGCCGTACCATATACCCCAATGTTGTTTTCCTCAATACTGGCAGAAGTGGCCACGTGGTCGGTGAAGTTGCTGTGGTTCAGCAGGCCAAATACAAACTGGTTGGTACTGTTCACACGGGTGAAGTCTCTGGTTTCCCGGCGCAGGTTCAACCCCACGATACCGTCAATTTCCAGGTCGTCATTGAAACGGTGGTCATACTGGAAGTTCAGTACGTGGTCGGTAATGCGGTTGAGACGCTCAGAAGTCATATACTGCCCATCGGGCACCTGCGACCCCCCTTTGTTGATGGCCCTTCTGTTTTGCTGGGTGTATTGGTCAATGCCAATGCGGTAGTTCAGCGAGAGCCAGTTGGTGAGGTCATAAGAGAGCTGGAAGTTACCAAAGAAACGGCGAATAGTTTCCGTGTCAAAGGCATTGTGCAGCGTCCAGAGGGGGTTTTGGATGGCAGAACCCCGGCGGTAATATACCTGAGAGCCGTCAATGGGGCTCTGGTAGGGCAGGTTCAAAAGATCGATGCTCCTGGGGGTATATACCAGGTTGGCAAAGAGCGAAGCCCCGGAGGGGTTAGAACCAAAGCCTACAGCCGCAGGAGGTGACAATCTGTCGGAGTTCACGTAGTTGAAGGTAGAGCTCAGCGTAAGGCCGTTGCTCAGCTTGGTGCGTGCACCCAGGCCAAAGTTCTGGCGCTCATAGGTGTTTTTGTCAGCCGGTACAAAACCGTTGTCGTTGAGGTAGCTGTAGTTGGCACTCACGGCACTGTTGTTGCCCAAAGCAGCTTCCAGGCCTACAGAAGTGTTGTAGAGGTTACCCGTTTGGAAGAAGTTCTCTACACTTTTGTAAGGCTTGTAGGGATAACGCACCCCAATGAACTCGGGGAAGTCATCGTGGTACTGGTCCTGGTCGTAGGGGTGTTCTACGGTGCCGTCTTCGGCAATGCCGTTGCTGCCTCGTACGTCAAATGCAGGTCCCCAGTTGGAGAAGAACCAGCCAAAGTTACCGGAGAAGCCGTTGCCATAAGTATTCTGGTACTCAGGCAGGTTGGCCACCTGGGTAAAACCCACTTGCTGGCTAAAGCTCACCTCCATCTTCTTGTTGGTGTTTTGGCCGGCATTGCCGTTTTTGGTGGTAATGAGCACCACCCCGTTACGGCCGGCTTCCCCATAGAGTACCGTCGCACTCAGACCTTTCAAAATAGTGATTTCCGCAATGTTGTTGGGGTCCAGGTCCAGGAAACGGCTGGAAGCAGTTGCACCACCCGTAACAAAGCTCTGGTCGGAGTTGGCATCCGAGTTAAAGGGTACCCCGTCAATAACAAACAGCGGCTGGTTGTTGCCGGTGATAGAGGAATAACCGCGAATAATCACGTTGGTTCCACTACCGGCCAGTCCGGAGGTCTGGGTAATGTCCACCCCGGTGGTTTTCCCCCGGAGGATACGGGCCACGTCGGCCTCCGACCTCAGGGCAATGTCGCCAGTAGAAATGGTGGAAACCCCGTAGCCCAGGGCTTTCTTCTCTTTTCGAATACCCAAACTCGTGATCACGACCTCATCCAGGGTCAGGTCGTCGGGTTGCAAGGATACGTTCACTGTCCCGGACTCTCCTACTACCACATCCTGAGAAGCATAGCCCACGTAGCTGACTACGATGGTGTTGGATCCTTCAGGAAGGGAAAGCTTGAAGCTTCCGTTTTCATCTGTGAAGACACCGATGGTGGTGCCCTTAACCAGTACACTGGCGCCTACCAATGGGGTTCCATCGGGGCCAGTTACTGTTCCGCTAGCTTCTTTCTGCGCCATCAGATGCACTGAGGCAAAGCAAAGTGCCAGCAGAAATAGTAGACATCTTTTCATCATAATAAAGCATTTAAGATAAAAAAACCATTAATGTGAAGATTGACGAACAAATATATACATTTTCTTTATATGTGCATAACATTGGAAAAAATCTGACATTGATTATTGGTTCAACATCAAATGCATTTCGCCTCTTTCCTATGCAGGCATTGGACTACCGGCAGGAAGGGGCATCGCGGCCAATTTGAACGTAACATCTTGTGAATCACACACTTTCCGCATCTTCTTTATATAAATTTCTCGCTTGGTGGCTAACTATTTTTCTCTCTTCACTTACTTAAGCATCATTGGCATGATACACAGGTACAAATTTTTATCCAGATTACTCAATTTTACTAACTCCTCAGGCCCAGTGCATCCATTTCTGAAACCAGAACCTTTTTTTCATTAACACGTATAAACGCCTTGCTACTTGGAGGGGTTGCCTGATTCATCAAAATATCCGCTTAAATTTTTGGGCTTCAACCATCCTTTCCCTTAGTTTGTAGTGCAAAAGGGGTAATCTTACATTTGTATTTAACATAAAATTGATATATAGAGTTAATTAACATGCGTATTTTGGCCCTTCTGTATTTTTTACATCAAACAGATTTGTTTATATTTGGTTAAATTACCGCACAAAGCATTGGAATATGAGTTGGTTTAAACGCGTAAAAGAAAACATCCGCACCAAAACCGAGGACAAAAACAATACGCCCAACGGTTTGTGGACAAAATGCCCTGACTGCAAAAAGGCCCTGCAGTCCAAAGCCCTGAAGAGCAACCAGTACGTGTGCCCACATTGCGACCACCACCTGCGCATAGGCAGTGCCGAATACTTCGATATGCTCTTTGACAACGGGAGCTTTGTCGAAATAGGGGAACGCCTCATATCGGCAGACCCACTGAAGTTTAAAGACACCAAAAACTACCCCGACCGCCTGGCCGCCACCCTGGAAAAAACCGGGCTGAAAGAAGCCATACGCGTGGGCTACGGCATGCTCAATGGCAGGCAGGTAGTCATTTGCGCCATGGACTTTAGTTTTATAGGCGGCAGTATGGGCAGTGTGGTAGGAGAAAAAATATGCCGCGCCATCCAATACAGCATTGAGCAGCACGCTCCCCTGCTCATCATTTCCAAAAGCGGGGGCGCCCGCATGATGGAAGGGGCCCTGAGCCTGATGCAAATGGCCAAGATCAGCGCCAAGCTTTCGCTGCTCGCCCGCAAGCGCATCCCCTACATCTCCCTGCTCACCGACCCCACCACCGGCGGGGTTACCGCAAGTTTTGCCATGCTGGGCGATCTCAACATAGCCGAACCCAAGGCCCTCATCGGCTTCGCCGGCCCGCGCGTCATCAAGGAAACCATCGGCAAGGACCTGCCCGAAGGCTTCCAGCGCTCGGAGTTTCTGCTGGAGCACGGCTTCCTCGACTTTATCGTGCACAGAAACGAGCTCAAAGACAAGCTCTCGACCTGCTTCGACCTGCTGCTTAAGCAACACACCCCCAAAGAAGAAAAACCAACCGAAATCATCCAGGGTTGAGGATGCAG
>RFHT01000745.1 GCA_003696835.1 Bacteroidota bacterium | reverse complement strand
CGATGTGGAAGGGAGCTATACCATTCAGGTAGCACCCGGCACCTACAACATGATCGTTTCCTATATTTCCTTTATCAGTGATACCCTCACGGGCGTAACTGTAGCTGCGGGCGAGGTGCTGGTGAAGGAGACCCTGCTGTTTGAAAACCTTCAGGCCCAAAAAGAGCTGGAGGTGGTGATTACAGCCAAAAGAGATTTGGCCTCTACAGTTACCTTGTACAACACCAAGCGCAACTCCATCAACACTATAGACGGGGTTTCTATTGATCTGATCAAACGCACCGGCGACCCCAACGTAGCTGCAGCCATGCAACGCATTACGGGGGTTACGGTAGAAGGGGGAAAGTACGTATATGTACGCGGCCTGGGCGACCGCTATAGCAAAGCCACCCTAAACGGCTCTGAAATTCCCGGCCTGGACCCCAACCGCAATACGGTGCAGATGGATATTTTTCCCTCCAACCTGGTGGATCAGATCGTGGTGTACAAAAATTTTACGCCCGACCTGCCGGGCTCTTTCTCCGGAGGGCTGGTTGATATTCGAACCAAAGACTTTCCCACGAAATTTCAGTTAAATGTGTCCACCTCCTGGGGATTCAACCCCCAGGCAAACTTTAGAAAGGATTTTCTGACCTACCAGAGGGGCAAAAAAGACTGGCTGGGCATGGACGACGGAACCCGGGCGATACCAGATTTTATTCAAAATCTCGCTCCTTCAAAGGTTCCTGACCGTACCTTTCAGTTAAATGATGAAAAAACCATTCAGACCATAGATGCTGCTACCAAATCATTTCGCACCTCCATTTATCCGCACATAGGCCGCTCGGGAGCCAATCAAAGTCACCAAATATCTTTGGGAGATCAGTTTAATGTGTTTGGCCGTCCCTTTGGATACATTGCAAGCCTGGCATACCGCAAAAATTTCAGTGCGTATGACAATGGCTACGTGGGCAGGTGGCGCAATATCAGTGATGCCACCCAAAAGCCACCACTGATAGCCGACAGGCTGCTGAACCAGTTGAGCCTGGATGGCGCTAAGGGCGAAGAAGAAGTGCTTTGGGGAAGTTTGATCAAGCTGTCGTACAAGCCCTTTGAGAAACATAAAATCAGCTTTAATTACATGCACAACCAAAGTGGAAACAGCAGTACCCGCTACATGATAGGCGAACTGCCCGTAGATGCTATAGGGCTGATTTTTGAAACAAGGGTAATGGGTTATCTCCAACGTTCACTGGATATTTTCCAGTTAGAGGGAGAGCACGCCTTTGGTAAAAATGGGAATTTCAAGATAGACTGGATTGCCTCTCAAACCGAGTCTCTGCAGGAAGAACCAGACCTGCGATTTTTCAGCAATGACTATGAACAAGACGGCGAAAAGCGCCTCTATGATATTCAATCCAATCTGTACCGCGATCCCTCCCGCTTTTTCAGGAATTTATCAGAGACCAACAAGGATGCCAAATTAAATCTGGCGTGGACCTTTAAACAATGGGGTGGAAAGAATGCGACAATTAAATTTGGAGGGGCATATACCTCAAAAAACCGACAGTTTTCAGAAAAGCGATTCGAGTTTCAGCAGGGCAATGCTGCCCAAAGATATGAAGGCGACCCTGCTGCCTATTTTTCACCCCAAAATATGGGCGTTTTTGTCGATGAGGTATGCTATGGCGTGAATTGTTTTGAACAGGTGGCCTACAAGGTATTCGTTCAGGATGTGTCAGAGTTGAGAAATGTGTACAGGGGTCAGCAGGAAATATGGGCCGCCTATGGCATGCTCACCCTGCCTTTGAGCAAGAAATTTAAACTCATTACCGGGGCAAGGTTTGAGGCTACAGATGCATTTACTGAAACCGACGACCCTGACAAGGGGCGCGGCATACTTGAGTTGAAGGATATTCTGCCGGCATTTAATATGATTTATGGGCTGAGAAGCAATATGAACCTGCGGGCTGGATATGGCCGCACTCTGGCCAGGCCTACCTTCAGGGAATTTGCCCCCTTTACCTCCTTCAACTTCGTTCAGGACTTCCTGCTTTCTGGTAACCCCAACCTCTCCAGAACCCTGATTGACAATTTCGACCTGAGGTGGGAGTGGTATCCCGCTCTGGATGAACTCATTTCGGTTAGTGCTTTCTCCAAGCGCTTTACCAATCCCATCGAAAAGGTGATTGAAGCCCGCGCCCCTGGCTCCAGTGCAAGCGCTGAGCAAATATACGCCAATGTAGATCGCGCCGATGCCCTGGGAGTTGAAGTAGAGTTTAAGAAGAACCTGGGCTTTCTTGGGGCAGCCTTCTCTCACTTTCAACTGGGAGGGAATGTTTCCTTCCTCCGCTCAAGGGTAGATATCAACGCGGATGAGTTGGCGAAAATTCACTCAGTTGATCCCACTCGACCCAATCGTCGGCCTCTTTATGGACAATCTCCTTACTCCTTTAATGGCGAGTTGGCATACATACATCATGATAACGGCATAAGGGCCAGCCTGAGTTACAACGTGTTTGGGGAGCGCATTGTAGTGGTGGGAGGAACAGAACCCGATGTATATGAACAGCCCCGTGGGTTGCTGAATTTTTCTGTCTCCAAAACCCTGACCAAAGGATTTTCACTGCGCCTCAGAGCCAATAACCTGCTCGACCCCGAGTACAAGTACGTTCAACGCTACAAAGGACAAGAATTTATCTATGAAAGTTATTCTGCTGGAAGAAGTTTCTCCCTGAGCCTTACCTACAACCTCAAATAAGCGCGCACCTACATCCTTTTTGAGGGCTTGGAGCAGGTCTTGCATGGACCTAAAATTGTCTTTTTGGTGTTTTATATTTTTATAAATTGAGTATATGCTGCATTGTATTTTTATGTAGCATATACTTTTAATTTTTTTGTAACTATACATGTATGTGTTATAGTATTTGTGCTGTATGAATGGGGTATAAAATTTTGATAATCAATATATTAAAACATTTAATAAACCTTTAATAGGAGTTTACATTTGCTTAACAATACAAGTTTAGCTTGCCGTAGTAATCACTACATATTAGTTAATCCTAAAAACATCACAGCAATGAAAAAAATCTATTTTACCTTATTTTTTTTACTGGGGAGTCTGCTGTCTTATGCCCAAATGGTAACAGTAACCGATCGTAACGGCTTAGGTACCGGAACAACTACCTGGAGTGGCGACACCACCTACATACTGGATGGTTTTGTGTATGTAAATCCCGGCGATACCCTCACCATTGAAGCGGGTACCGTCATTAAAGGGAAGCCAGGGGCAGGTGCCGATGCCTCTGCCCTGATCGTAGCTCGCGGTGCCTATATTCATGCTGAGGGCACCGCCGAGCAGCCTATCATTTTTACTGCTGAGAGTGATGATTTGTCCAATCCTTTTGATATTCCTCCTCATACCCGAGGCCTTTGGGGCGGTGTGATTTTGCTGGGAAATGCCCGTACCAACACCGTGCCTGCTGAGCAGGCTATAGAAGGGATTCCGGTAGGTGAAGCGCGTGCCCTGTATGGGGGAAACAATGATGAGGATAATTCGGGCGTATTTCGCTATGTATCTATCCGTTATGGGGGGACCGATATTGGTGCAGGCAATGAAATTAATGGCCTGACAATGGGAGCAGTGGGCAGTGGTACCACCATTGACCATGTTGAGGTAATTTTCAATGCGGATGATGGCTACGAATGGTTTGGAGGAACGGTCAATACCCGTTATCTCGTATCGGCTTTTTGTGGCGACGATGGCATGGACTACGACCAGGGTTTCAGAGGTAAAGGGCAGTTTTGGTTTGTGATTCAGTCTGACGCAGCCGGCTCCGACCGGGGAGGCGAGCACGATGGGGGCACCTCGCCCGAAACCGGCGAACCTTTTGCAACTCCCCAAATTTACAATGCTACCTATATTGGCAGAGGGCAAGCTGCAGGAAAACGCGCCCTGACATTTCGCGATAACGCGGGGGGGACGTACAAAAACTCCATTTTTGTGGGTTATGGTAAAGGCGTGGACATAGAACTGCTTGCCTCTGGCACCCATTCTTATGACCGCTTGCTGGCTGGTGATCTGCTGCTGAACAACAACATCTTCTGGAATGTAGCAGGCAATAATGCAGCCGATGTTATTACCATTTCAGCAGGTGAAGGGGTAGATGCTGCCCTAATCGCCGATGCTACCGCAAGGGTACAGGCGCTTTTTACCGATTCTGCTAACTCGGTTGAAGACCCGCAACTGATCAGCATCAGCAGAGACCCCGACCAGGGGCTGAGCCCAAGACCCCTGGTGGGCGGGCCCGCTTTCAATAACCTGGCAAGCTATCCCAGTAATGACCCCTTTTTCACCCAGGTATCTTACAAAGGGGCTTTTAGTTCTTCGCAAAACCTCTGGACCTTTGAGTGGACCTTGCTAGATGAAATGGGTTATTTTGGCAGGCCGGCGCCAGGTAACATAACAGTCAGCGATCATACCGGCCCTGGTACCGTTACCTGGACCAACAACAATACCTACTTCCTCGATGGCTTTGTATTCATAAATCCCGGCGATACCCTCATCATTGAAGCCGGAACGGTGATCAAAGGCCTGCCTGGTTCAGGTGCCGATGCTTCTGCCCTCATCGTTTCACGGGGCGGATACATCATTGCCAAAGGTACTGCCGAACAGCCCATCATTTTCACAGGTGCCGCCGACGATGTGAACAACCACACCGATATTCCCCCCAATACCACGGGCTTGTGGGGAGGAGGGATTATTTTGGGGAATGCAAGAACCAACACCGTGCCCGCTGAACAGGCCATAGAGGGAATACCCGTAGGTGAACCAAGGGCCCTTTATGGGGGAAACAATGATGAGGATAATTCGGGCGTCTTTCGTTACGTCTCCATTCGTCATGGAGGGACCGATATTGGTGCGGGCAATGAAATTAATGGCCTGACAATGGGAGCAGTGGGCAGTGGTACCACCATTGACCATGTTGAGGTAATTTTCAATGCAGACGATGGCTATGAATGGTTTGGAGGAACGGTCAATACCCGTTATCTCATATCGGCCTTTTGTGGCGACGATGGCATGGATTACGACCAGGGCTTCAGGGGCAAAGGACAGTTTTGGTTTGTCATTCAGTCTGACGCAGCCGGTTCCGACCGGGGAGGTGAGCACGACGGAGGTACCTCCCCTGAAACAGGTGAACCTTTTGCAACCCCTGAAATATACAATGCCACTTATATCGGGAGAGGCGAAGCTGCTGGTAAACGTACCCTGACCTTCCGCGACAATGCAGGAGGCATATACAGAAACTCCATTTTTGTCGATTATGGCAAAGGCGTGGATATTGAGCTACTTGCTTCTGGTACACACTCCTACGACCGGCTGGTGGCAGAAGACCTGAAGCTGGAAAACAATCTCTTCTGGAATGTAGCCGGAAATAATGCGGCTGATGTGTTTAAAATTTCAGCTGGCGATGGCGTTTCGGCGCAGGCAGAGGCCGATGCCAATGCCTTTGTGCAAGCTTACTTTGGCGATGCCAAAAACGAAGTATCCGATCCCGTTTTTGCCATGCTCAATGCCAACAGCCGCGATCCCTTCTCTGCAAGCCTCGATCCCAGACCTGCTGGTAGCGGCCCGGCCTTTACCAGTCTGGCCACCTATCCCCCTAGCGATCCTTTCTTCCAGGAAGTAAGCTATAAGGGGGCCTTCTCCAACACGGCTGATTTCTGGGCGGACGACTGGACATATCTGGACTTCCTGGGGTATTTCCCCGAAGCTTTTGTCGGGATAAAAGCCCCCCAGAAGTTCAATGGTGTTCAGTTCAAAGTTTTCCCCAATCCCAGCAGTGGCGAGTTTCTGCTCAGGGCAGAGGGCCTGGAGCAGCAAGTGGTAGAAATTCAGTTGTTTGACCTGGCCGGACGCGCCCTCTACCAACAGAGGAGCATGCCGGTGGCCGGAAGCTTAAATGTAAGTATTGACATCCGTCAGCTTCCTGCTGCCATGTACCTGCTCCGTATCAGGCAAGAGCTCAAACTGACCAGCCTGCGATTGATAAAGCAGTAAACTGATTTAGAAAACAGGTAGATATTCATCGTATTTTTGAGTGCATACCCGGCATATTGCCGGGTATGTTCTTAGTTGGGAACTTTATGCCCGGCACTAACGTGTCCCGTCATGGGAGCCTGGCTGTCAGTCATGCTCCCTTGCCCTGCGGCTTTAGCCCAGGGCTTCCGAAAAATTACTTGTTGATATTGCTACCAGAGACGTAAATAGTTACGAATAAGGAGCCGATTAACGAAATGAGCCTGCTCACTCCCGCGTTTTCCCCATCAGTACATTCACATTGGGGTTCATGGGGTTGCCCGAGGACCTGCGAAAAGAGACAACCTGCCCAACGTGATAAATGGCATCGGTGATGTGCCCGTTCATGAGGTTCCAAAAGGGCAATTCGAAGGAATTGTCCCCGCGCTGAAACACGATTTTGAAGGATGAGGCTTCTTCGGGGCTGCTGGCCCGGAAAAGGTTGCTGGCAGCTTGGATGTTTTCCAGCGTTTTTCGCCTTTTTTCTTCAAAACTCAGTGTTTCCTGTGGCTGAGGCCGTACATTGGGTTTTTTCATAGCCGCATTGAGGATGGTTTGTGAAAGGCCGTAGAGGTGGTCCAGGGTTTCGTCCGTACTACGGGCATCCTCACTGGGGCGGTAGGCCAGGTCGGTTTCGCTCAGGCCTTCGGTGGCCCAGTAATAGCGGTAGCCCAGACCATCGAGAAACCTGGCCACAACGGTGCCGGGTGTGAAGGTTTCAGCATAATCGGGTATAGCCCGGTAGGGGAGGGGAGCAGTTGCGTCAGTGTTCATTTCTTGGGGTTGTTGGGCATGGGCATGAAAGCCGCCCGCGGTGAACATCAGAACCAAAATCCAACAATACTTCATAAAGGTATGGGTTAAGATGAAAGCCGGGGCCAGCGCCCGGGCTTATTTTTTTCTTCGCATAAATTTTTCCAGGAAGCCCCTTCTGCTTATCCTGGGGTCTTTGGGAGGCACCTTTTCCGTAGCATATCCCGCTGCCGTATAGGCAGGTGGGGAGGGGGGAGGGGGAGCTTTGGGTTGATAGGCCTGCATGCTTTTTTCAATTTCCCGTTTCCACTTTTCATCTTCCAGCTTTTCGCTCAGATCGCGGGCTTTTTCCAGCCAGCGCATGGCCTCTTCATCCTGGCCGGTCTGCCGGCACACCAGGGCCATGTCCTGGTAATTATAAGCCAGTGCCTCCTCGTCGCCAGCTGCCTGGTAGGCAGCATTGGAACGCTCAAAAAGGGCCAGGGCCGCCCGGTTGTTGCGGCAGTGATACTGGCATATCCCCATGTAGCGGTGGATGTCGCCCGTGCGGGTGTGGTCGGTTTCATCTATGCAGTCCAGCGCCAGCCGAAAATAGTCCTGCGCCTGGTAGTAGTCGCCCGTCTGCATCATGATGCGCCCCATGCCCAGGTAGGTATCGCCCAGGGGGCTGCTGTCGGTTTCTAGCTGGAGATACTCCAGCACCCGCTGGTAGTAGATCATGGCCTGTTGGAAGCTGTGGTGCTCCTCCCACAGGCTGCCCATTTGCAGGCAAAGGGCTGCTTTGGTCTCCAGGGCCGGGTCGGCCAGTTGCTGCTGCCATTGGGAGAGCAGCAGGTAAGGAGAGTCAGTTGTTTCTCCTTCCTCTTCTTCATACCACAGAAAGATATCCAGTGCATGCTGGCAAAAGCCGGGAGCATGTTGGCGCAGGTAGGCAATGCTGTGCAGGTCCAGCCACACCACTGTGAGGAAGGGAAAGGCAGAGGCCAGGGCGGCAGCTTCGCTGTTGAGACTCTGGCAGAGGTGGCCCGAGGCTTCGGCATGGTGCAGCAGCAGGCTGTTTTCCAGGTACAGCAGGTGAACCATGATATGCTGGGCGGTGCCACTGAGGGCATGGGCGGGCAACTGCTCCGAAAGGGCCGCCGTGAGCGAACTGATCTGAGCGGCACTGTAATCCTGTGGCAGGTGGTCAAAGTGGGAAAAGCGTTTTTCCATTTCCTGGCGCAGCTCATCGCGCAGGCTCAGCGATTCGCAGCCCATGATGAGGTAGGCCGCGTCCTGGGCAGGCAGTATGACCTCCAGCGACTCCCAGTTGGCCTGGTGATGAAGT
>RFHT01000744.1 GCA_003696835.1 Bacteroidota bacterium | reverse complement strand
CCCTTTTTGAGTTTGTACTGAAGAAACTCCCTGGCCAGCATGCCTGAGGAGATGATCTTGTCTTCTGAAATTTCGCCTATACCCCTGCGGTTGTAGAAAGCAGCCAGGGCAGCCGGGCTGCGGGAGGCATCGTTGGTGAGCACATAAAAGCCAATGCCATTTTCGCGCAAAAACCGTATGGTCTCTTTTACGCCGGGAATGATGCCCTGGTGGTTTTTCAGTACCCCGTAGGCATCGAAAAAAATAACCTTGTATTTGAGTGCGCAACTAAGAAAGGGAACAGTATGTAGCATGTAGCTTATAAGTTGAGGGCCTTTAGGATTCTTTCTGGCCGAAATTTTTTATCAATTTGCGGCAAATATAAGGCATAAGCTTCTTTTTGCAGCTTGCTGGCATACATACTGTGAAAAAAATGTTTGCCATACTTCACCACATAGTTGAGGATAAAAAAGCGGTAGGCTTCTTTGATAAACCATATCTCGGCCACACTGAGGGGGTAAATGCGGTGGTAGTGCTGAAGAAAAAACAGAAAGCGATCTTCCATGAGGGTATCCATGTAATAGCTGAAAATGGTTCTGTCTCCTACATCGGACACCACCCGGCTGAAAAAGTAAAAATCCAATACGCGTGAGCAAATGCGGAACCAGTCGTAATCCCAGCGGCTGAAAAACCTGCCCTGCTCGTCTATGGAAAAATTGCCGATGTTCCAGTCCACAAAAACCGGAATCTTTCTCAGGCTGTCAAATTCCGGCCGCTTCAACTCATTCAGAAATATTTCACATTGCCGCTTGATGAAATCAATGTGGCCGTGGTATTCGTACTGCCCCTCGGAGGTTCCCAGCAGTTTGTACAGGTCAATGATGTCCGATTGCAGGGTTTTGGAGGATGTGGGCAGTTCATCGGCGATGGCATCACAGGCCAGATGAAAGCGGGCCAGCTCTTCTCCCAGCATACTGATATGGGAAGTGTTCAGCCTTCGGGGCAGTTTGTATTTGATTTTGATGGGTTTATAAAACACCACCCATACATCGTGCTCCAAACTCTGGTCGCGGTAGGTAAATAACTGCTTGTTTTTCTGAAGCGACTGGGCGAGGAAATTTTTATAAGGAGGTGGCAATTTCTTGCGCATGTAATTGATGATGGTGTGGTCTTCTTTAAAATGCCCGTATCTGCCAAAAAAAGACAGCTTGGCGATGACCGGCTTTCTGCCCTGCAGCTTTATTTTGTAAACGTGATTGGTCGATACCTTGGCACTGATGTCGGTAATGGTTCTGATGGGAGTATGGGGATCGTAGGCTTTCCAGGCTTTTTCTACTATGGCGGTAAAGTCAATTACTTTCATGTACGGGTTCTTTTGATGCAGGCTTGAAGAAAGAAACCCAAAAAAGAAAAAAAAATTGACATTACCGATAACTTAGCTCACCTGGGGTTCTTTTACTGCAGGCAGGCCTGCTTCTTCAGGGAGTATAGAGGAGAGGGTGAAATAAAAGGTAGTGCCCTGGCCAGAAGTGGATTTGAGCCACATCCTGCCTCCATGATTCTGGACAATCTTTTTACACACAGCCAGTCCCAGCCCCAGTCCTGGTGCATCCTGCTGATCGCCCTGCTGGAAGATTTGGAAAATTTCCTCGTAAAATTCCTGACTGATTCCAACACCATTGTCGGATACAGAAAAAATGTACTCCTCTTTTTTGGGGTGTTTGCTGCAATTAATTTCAATAAATGGCCGGTTGGGGCCACGAAACTTGATGGCATTTTCAATCAAATTCCTAAACAGCCTGATCAATTGAACGCGGTCGGCATGTACCTCGGGAAGTTGGGGGTACGTCAACTGAACGTTATTGGCCTTGATATAGACATCCAGGCTTTGAGTTACCTCCCTCAAAATGGCGTTGAGATTTACCGCTTGTTTATTCATTTGGCGGGAGCCGGAAATGGAGTACAACAGCAAGGCATCTATGAGATCATTTAAGTGCTGACATCCTTCCGATACTTTGGCCAGGTAGGGACGGGCCAGGTCGTATTCCAGCCTGGCACAATGGGTTTGAATCATGCCTACCGACTTGATGACTGCCTGCAAGGGGGCTTTCAGGTCATTGGAAGCGATTTGGGCAAAGCGCTCCAGCTCCTGGTTTTTCTGCTCCAGCTCCCGGTTACTTTGTGCCAATTCAAAAGAGTACTGCTTGAGTTCCTCTTCGGCCACTTTGCGGTCGGTGATGTCCGTGATAATGGAAGTAGTGCCTATGTATTTGCCCTGGTTATCATAGTTGGGCGAAGCACTCACATTTACCCAGATCATTTCCCCGTTTTTCCTGATTAGCCTCATTTCGCACCTGCCCCCTCCACCTTTTTGCCAGTTTTCCAGCTGTATGCTGATACGCTCGCGGTCTTCCTCAGGAATGAGGTTCAGCAAATGAAAACTTCGCATCAGCTCTTGCTCCCGGTAGCCACTGAGTTTGCAGAATGTATCATTTACAAGGGTAATGTGGCCCTGGTGGTCCAACTGGAGAATACCATCGTTGAGGCGTTCGATCAGCCCTTTGTAATGCAGGTCCTGGTCCACCAGGTGCTGGATGGTGCTGATGCGGTTTCCCACAAAGAAAAAGGTAAACACCATCACAGCTGCATACCGTAGCAAGTAATTGGTGCCATTTTGGGGTTGGGAGGTGATCAAAAAAACCACAAAGAGCAACAGCATGAGCGAAATGATGTACACCAGCACCTCTTTCTTTTTTTTGAAATACCAGGCGGTAACTACAGAGAAAATGAGAAAACTCCCCCTGAAAGAGAGCGAAAAATTCGAGAGGTACAGCTGGTACAAAAAATCAGCTGCCATCATGTAAAACACCAGAATGACAAAATAGTAGAGGTTTCGCTTCACAAACCCAAAGGAATAGCTGAAAATAAACACGGTAAGGGCATAAATGACCGTAACCAGCTGCAGCAATGATGAGGTAGCATTTGGAGTATAGGACAGCGGATGTGTCAACCCCAAAATGAGGACGATCAACACAAACATCAGCAGGAGCATCCTGCCTGATTGTAAATTATAGGCTGTCTGAGATTGCGGAACAATAATTTTCCAGAGCATGTTAATTGGATATAATCACAAACCACATATCAGGACCAGTGGCAGGGATTACAGAGCAATCCAGACATCATGTATTCAAGTAGAATACAAGGTATAAATATTTTTTTTCTATTACAAGGAAAATGAAAGATTTCACCTGAGTGAACTAAACCATTCCGGTTATAAATTTTTTCATATAAGTAGTAACGAAGAAATTGAAAAAATCATACTTTTGGCGGATGAATCAAAAAGTACTGATTGTTGACTTTGGTTCCCAATACACCCAATTGATTGCCAGGCGGGTGCGGGAGCAGCACGTCTATTGTGAAATTGTGCCTTTTCACCGCCCGCTGAAGCTGGAGGAAGGCGTCAGGGGCATTATTCTTTCGGGCGGTCCCTGCTCGGTCAACCAGCCTGGTGCGCCCGACTGTGAGCTGGAGGCCATCATTGGGCAGGTGCCGGTGCTGGCCGTTTGCTATGGGGCCCAGCTGCTGGCCAGGCGCCAGGGCGGACGGGTGGCCAGCTCGGAAAAACGGGAGTACGGACGGGCAAACCTGCGCATCAAAGGGCACTCCCCCCTTTTTCAGGGCCTGGATGTCCCCTCCCAGGTGTGGATGAGCCATGCTGATACCATCATGCAGCTTCCACCTGATTATGTGCTTATTGGGAGTACAGAATCCGTAGAAGTAGCGGCTTTTCAGCACCAAAGCCTGCCGGTATATGGCCTTCAATTTCATCCCGAGGTGACCCACACCCTGGAAGGCGCCCAAATCATACAGAATTTTTTGTACAACATCTGCCACATCCCCCCCTCATGGACACCTGCCGCCTTTGTGGATTCCACCGTAGCGGAGCTCAGAGAGCAGCTCAAAGGCCAGAAAGTAATCTGTGGGCTGTCGGGTGGAGTGGACTCTACCGTGGCGGCCAGCCTTATCCATCGTGCCATAGACGACCAGCTCACCTGCATATTTGTGGACAACGGCTTGCTGAGAAAACACGAATTTGAGCAGGTGATGGTACAGTACCAGCAACTTGGCCTCAACGTACTGGGCGTAGATGCCCGGGAGGAATTTCTGCAGGCCCTGGCAGGCATTTCGGATCCGGAGGAAAAGCGAAAAGTCATTGGCAAAGTATTTATAGACGTGTTTCAGCGCGAGGCCAGCAGAATCAAAGACGTACAATACCTCGCCCAGGGCACCATTTATCCCGATGTGATTGAGAGTATATCCGTCAAAGGCCCTTCAGCTACCATCAAGTCGCATCACAATGTGGGCGGTTTGCCCCAAAGCATGAAACTCAAAGTGGTGGAGCCTCTCAAGTACCTCTTTAAGGATGAGGTGCGCAATGTGGGAAGAGACATGGGCCTGAGTGAACACTTCATTGGCAGGCACCCCTTTCCCGGCCCGGGCCTGGCCATACGCATACTGGGAGAAGTAACGGCAGAAAAAGTGGCCTTGCTGCAGGAGGTGGATGCCATTTTTATTGATGAGCTCAAAGATAAAGGCCTGTACAATGACGTGTGGCAGGCTTTTGCAGTATTGCTACCGGTAGCC
The DNA here is from genome assembly GCA_003696835.1 of Bacteroidota bacterium. Taxonomy (GTDB): domain Bacteria; phylum Bacteroidota; class Bacteroidia; order J057; family J057; genus J057. Next base: position 3,219 of record RFHT01000744.1, on the reverse strand, counting down.
TCGGTGGGGGCGATGGGGGATGAGCGCACCTACGAAAACGTGGTGGCTCTTCGCGCAGTGGGGAGCCGCGATGGCATGACGGCCGACTGGTCAAAACTGCCCTATGATTTTCTGGCTGAAGTATCCAACAAAATTATCAACCAGGTCAAAGGCGTAAACCGGGTGGTATATGACATCAGCTCCAAACCTCCGGCCACCATTGAGTGGGAATAGCTTGTAACGATTTGGAAAAGAGAAATTATGAACGTGAAACGTAATATTCTTTCTGAAGAATCGTAACTTCCTTTGATGAAGCTGTACCCATGACAAAAAAAATACTTGCCGGCTTGCTGCTGTTGCTGGGCAGCGGGTATATCACGGCTTTGGCGCAGCAGGCGCTGCCCAAAAATGAAGACGCCATACAACTGCTGTATGAAGGCAAACAGGCGTTGAATCAAAAGCGTTACAGCCATGCCCTGAGCTTGTTTGAGCAAGCCGCCAATTTCCCCTTCAATCGCTCCACCACCACTGCTATTTACCTCGCGGGTATTGCCAGCATGTACCAGGGCGATACCGATAAGGCCCAACGGTATTTCCATCATCTGATCCAGGCATATCCGCGTTCGCGCTACGTGGAGGAGGCGCGTTACCACCGGGCCCTCATGCTGCTGCGCAGCGATTGGGAGGACCGGAGACGGGCAGGCCTGAGTGAGCTGATTTATCTCATTGACAACGCCTACAGCATATCTATTGTGCGGGATGCCCTGGATGCCGTGCGGCATTACCTCTTTTACCAGGCTTCCACCTCCTACCTCGAGCGCCTGTATGAGGTGCTGGCAGACCACCACCGGCTCATGCTGGCAGAAGCCCTTTGTTATCGCAAAGTGGTGTCGGGTGAAAAAGAACAGGCCGAACTGTTTTATGAGCAATACCTGCGGGAGGAGGGAGAAGACTCCCCTTTCCTTCAGCAGTTGTTTCAGCACAATACGCTCACTCCCACGCATGCTGCCCCTGGCAAGGTACACATCGCCATTGCCCTGCCCCTTTACCTGGACGATTACCTCATCAAATACGCCGAAGATATTCCCCAAAAAACCAAGCCCTGGCTGGAGTTTTATGAAGGTTTTCAAATGGGGGTGGAGCAATACAGCCGTGGGGCCGCAAAGGAATATTACCTGCGCGTGATCGACACCCGCCGGGATTCTGCAACCATTGTCCAAAACCTTTACCAGCTCGATGCATTCAGGCCAGACATAGTGGTAGGTGATATTTTTAACCAATCCTCGGCTTATATTTCGGAATGGGCCGAAAGCAGAGGGGTCCCCCAGATTGTGCCCATGAGCCCCACCTTTGAGGTAAAGCATAAGTCGCATACTTTTTTGGCCCACCCATCCCTGGAAACCCGGGCTACCAGAATGGCCGAGTTTGCCCGGGACGTACTCCAGCTCAAAACCGTGGCCGTATGGAGCGATCAAAAGCGCCATTCCGAAACCTTTGCCCGGGCTTTTGCTGCCACCTTCGACACCCTGGGGGGCGAAGTACTGTGGGTGAGGGTGGACTCTATCTACGACCGCGGCCCGGATGAGGGAGGGGCAAAGTACGAAATCCCCGATAGCCTTTTCCGGCTCAGGCTTCAGCAGGTAGAGGGCATGTACGTGCCCATAGGGAATGAAGCCATTTGCGGTCTGATACTGAGTCAGTTGGCTGCACTCGACTGGAACGTAAAAGTGATGGGTACTTCCCACTGGAAGTCCTACAAGCGCATCGACCGGGAGCTGAAGGAAAAGTATGGCTTGATCTTTACCAGCTCCAGCAGTTACAACCCTGCCTTAGCTGCCTATCGCGAATTTTATACCCAATACCTCAAAGAATATGACTACCCTCCATCCGACTTTTGCCTGCAGGGCTTTGACCTGGGCATGTACATCGCCAAAGTGATGGATTTATATGATTATTCGTGGGGAATGCCACTTTCTGCGTATATTCGCACTCAGTCCTATTACGAAGGGATTCACATTCACTATTACTGGGGTGGAAGCCAAAGCAACCAGTTTGTCAACATCAACGAATACCACCCCGCCGGAATCCGCAAGCTCAATACCAGCAACTGGCAACAATGGCAGCTGGATCGCAGCTGGAAAAGAATGGACACCGACAACTTGCAATGGGATTGGGGCGAATTCGTTGATGAAGGTAAAAAGCGGAATTGAGTTACTTTTTTCTAAGAACAACATCTAAATAGCTAAAATAGTAGGGATAAAACCGAATGAATAAGCAACTAATTTGTTATCTGTTTTTGCTCTCCATAGTTGTTTCAGCTTGTAAGACCACCCGGCCACTGGCTTTGCAAAGAGACATACAGGCTGCCGGCTATATCGACCAGGGGAAGCAGCTCATGAGGGCAGAGCAATACACCGAAGCAGCACGCCTGTTTGAGCAGGCCAGCCAGCGTCCTTTTCATCAGCAAAGTACCCTGGCAATCTATCTGGCGGGTTTGGCCAGCTACTATGCTGGTGACCTGGATGTGGCCACCCAGCGCTTTCAGACCATTATACAGGAATTCCCGCGCTCCAGGTATGTACCTGATGCCCGGTATCACGATGCACTCATAAACTTGCAGTTCAACACCCGTACCAAGCGGGCTAACGGCCTGAATGAACTACTTTTGCTGGCCCGTACTGCCCAAAACCCCCGTCTGGCCGAAGATGCCCTGAACCAGGCGAGGCAATACCTGTTTTTTGATGCCCGCGATGCCTGGGTGGAAGACCTCTACCAGTCAGTGACCGATGAGGATAAAGCCATTGTGCTGGAAGCCCTTTGTTACAGAAAAATTAATAACGGAGCAGCCGCTGAGGCCGAAAGCTTTTACCGGGAGTTTGTCGAAAATGGTGGAGCCTCCACCTCCTGGCTCGACAGCTTGTTTGCTGCTTCGCAGCCAGTGGTGAACCGCATTGAAACCAACATTATCAAAATTGCGCTGTTTTTACCCCTGCACCTGGACGACTACCGCACGCGCTACGCCTCAGAATTGCCCGGTCATACCAAACCCTGGCTGGAGTTTTATGAGGGCTTTGCCCTGGCTGTGCAGCGCTATCAGCAGCAATCGAATAAGAAAATATTTCTCAAAGTATATGACACCCGCAGGGATACGGCTGCCGTAAGGGCCATGCTGCCAGACCTGGACCGCCTTTACCCCGATATAGTGGTGGGCAGTGTATATAGTGCGCCAGCCCAAATACT
>RFHT01000743.1 GCA_003696835.1 Bacteroidota bacterium | reverse complement strand
TATATCAATAAGCTGCGCAAATACCTGCGGGCCGACCCCGGCCTGCAAATCGTCACCCTCAAGGGAGTGGGCTACCACTTTGTGGTGGAGGGGATGCAGAATAGCAGATGACGGCTCGTCGATGAGTTGTTGATCAGCCACGAAAAGCACCTCAGGGCAAGAGGAAGGGCACGAAAGCCCCATCAGGAAACCATTACTTCGCTGGGTCTTTTGGTCTGAGTTTACATCACCAACAACCTCATTTAATTCGTTAAACTCCGTTTTTTGCCTTGATTCATCCCAACAGCCCGGCGCAAAAAGAAACCTTTATTTTCTTCGCTTTCCGTAGAAAAAACAGATGCAGCAATTAATTCCTATATTCCGGACTCCATATTTCTCATGATGAAAATATTTACCCTGGTATTAGTGTTATTTTTCCTGCTTATCGCCTGCACTCATACTAATGAGGACTCAGAGCAGGATCAACCCACCCTTTACTCACAACCATCCTTTCTTGCAATACCTATGGATACCATTTCGGTCCTTAGTCCGGATCAACAATCTGCTCTCGATGCATTAAACACCTTACAAGTAAGCACAGACGAAAAAAATCGCTTGTACTCCACTTTTGCAGGGATAGTTCAACCTGCTTATCCGCCAGATACCATGTTGACAATTTCGCAATCAGAGTTGTTGGCTGCTATGAAGGTGTTTGTATCAATGTATTGCAAAAACCTCCCGGTGGAGGAACGAAATAAACTTGCTGCAACAGCGGTACTAGCCCAAACAGAATACCGGGTATTAGTTTGTACGGATAAGTCGGCTCATGCCGGTTATGAACATGGTATTCCGATGACGGGAACCTGGGTTCTACCAGGCGTTCTTGGGCGTAGAGATGTAATTATTGTATGGTGATAAAGAAGCAATAAACATATCAAAGACTCATGAAAAAAAAGAACAGTGTATTCATAGCGACCAGTATAGATGGCTATATCTCGGATAAAAATGGTGGCATCGACTGGCTATATAGCATCCCAAACCCAGCGCATATTGATATGGGATATGCAGCCTTCATCCAGGGAATTGACGCCCTTGTTATGGGGCGGAAAACATTTGAAACGGTACTGGGCTTTGAGGTGGATTGGCCATACGAAAAACCCGTCTTTGTATTGAGTAATACACTCAAAGCAATCCCTGCAAGTCATAAGGGCAAGGCCTTCCTGCTGAAAGGGAGTTTGAGGGAGATTTTAACCCAACTCCATGCGAAGGGTTTATTCAGCCTGTACATCGACGGAGGATCAACCATCAGGGGTTTTCTCAAAGAGGACTTAATAGATGAAATGATCCTGACAAGCATTCCGGTTTTATTAGGTGGCGGCGCTTCTTTGTTTACAGCGCTTCCACACCAACTGGAGTTTGAACTGATAGGAAGCAATACCTATTTGGATCAAATCACGCAGCACCATTACAGGCGAAAGCGATAGGCAAGGCACGAAAAATGGAAAAGTATTGGCGAAATGGGAGCCGTCATGTTTGAGCATTTCTAAGCTTTACTGGCCAGTTTGCGCAGGTAATACTGGGCAATGAGCCACAGCAGCGGCGGCAGGCCGGCACTAAGGGCGATGGCCAGGGCGGGATGCTGTATGCCGGTATAGCCAATGTAGGCAAAGGTGAAACCCAGCGGCAGGGTACCACAAGCCATAGCCAGCAAAAAGGTGGGGGCAGGCATGCGGCTGATGCCCGCCATGCAGGCCACTACTTCGGGAAAGACCGGCAGCCAGCGCGAAATGGCCACTACCCAGCCGCCGGCTGTGGCAAACAGCTGCCTGCCCCGCTCAAAATCCTTGTCGCCCAGCAGCCAGCGGGCGCCCCGCTCGCCCATAAGGCGGGTGAGCAAGTAGGCCAGCAGGCCTGAAAGGAAAGCGCCCGCAGCGCTCAGCAGCCCGCCCAGCCAGGGGCCGTAGATAAATCCCAGGGCTGCCATGACTACCGTACCGGGAATGGGCAAAAACAGGTCGGCTATGAGCAGGGCCATGCCCGCCAGCCAGGCATAGGCTCCGTAGGCCTGCATCCAGGCCACGGCCTTTTCTTGTTCAAACATGGCATTGAGGGTGTCGCCCCATATCAGAAAGGGCACGATGACCAGCACCATCAGCAGCAGGGCAAGCAGGAGTAAACGCATAATCAGAAACTTTTGATGTGCGGGGGAAAGATCATGGCCTCAAAATGCCGCCTGGTCTTTTTCGCCTCCGCATATTTGAATAACTTGCAAACATACTCATACTTTTGAACAATGGCGAAACCCCAACCCAAACCCATCGATCCCAGCCAGCTGCGCAGCCTGGCCGAAGCCGTGATAAAGGCCGACCGCTTTCCCATGCTGGCCACCATAGAGGGCAATCAGCCCCGGGTGCGCCCTGTGTCGCCTGTGCGCACAGAGGGCTTTACGGTCTATGTGGCCAACCTGAAGATGTATGCCAAAACGGCCCAGATAGCCGCCAACCCCCGCGTGGAGCTCTGCTACCTGGATGCCGACCACAACCAGCTGCGCATTACAGGCGTAGCCGAGGTGCTGAACGACCGCCCCCTGCTGGAAGACATCTGGCGCAAAAATAAGCTGCTCAAACACTACCTGGGGTCCATCGACAACCCCAACCTCATTGTGTATAAAATTGTGCCACGGCAGGTGCGCTACATGCAGGAGTGGGCCCTGGAATACCACGAAGTACCCTTATGAGCTGCCTGCATGTACTGAACGGCGACGGACTGCAGCCGGCTTTTGACCAAACGGGCATAGCGGGCAGCTGTGTAATTTGGCGGGAAGCCCTCTGTAGGGGGCCAGTGCATCCCGAAGCGGGCAGCGAGGCCTTTGTACGGCTGAGGGAGACCTACCTCAGCCAGCTTCACACAGCTGGGCCGTCCTACCGGCAATACGTATTGCCGGAACTGGAAAAACTGCGGCGCCTCGCGCCGCAGGCAGAAGAGGTGGTGCTCTGGTTTGGGGCTGAATATTTCTGCCAGATCAACCTTATGGGGGCGCTCAGCCTGCTGGCAGCGCTGCCTCAGCCGTTGCGTATCAGCCTGGTGTGCACCGGCCACTTTCCCGGCCTGGGGGCCATCAAGTGCCTGGGCGACCTCAGCCCTCCCCAGCTGGCCACCCTCTGGCCCGGGCGCCTGCACCTGCAGCAGCAGGAGCTGGCCCTGGCTGCCCGCTGCTGGCATGCATTTGCCTGCGGCCATGCTCCAGAGCTGTACGAGCTCCAGCGGCAGGCCGACTTTGGACAGCTTGGCTGCCTGCAAAGCTGCATCACTACTTACCTCGAATTGTTTCCCCACACCCAACATGCACTCACTGGCATAGAATGGCAGATCCTTGGCCTGTTTGAACAGCAAGACCCCTGGCCCTGGCAGCAGCTGATGCGAAAACTGCTGCAACAAGACCTGCGCTATGGCTTCGGCGACCTGCAGCTGGAGCAGCTGCTGGCTGATATGTCCCCCCTCATTCTCCGGGACGAACAGGACCTGCTTAGCCTCAGTCCCCACGGCCGGGAGGTGCTGGCAGGCAAACAGAAAGCTCACCTCCCTGCCCATGCCAGCCGCTGGAATGGCGGGGCCCCCTTGCTGAGCTACCGCTGGAATGCACAGGCCCGGATGCTGGAGCCTGCATGAGCCTTTCCACACTTTTTTTTCATAGATACAACAATTATACACAAAGTGCGTACTTATTATGACATTTATTTGTCAATAAGTATTTTTTCACCTTATAATCCCTTACATTATGGCATTAGCATT
>RFHT01000742.1 GCA_003696835.1 Bacteroidota bacterium | reverse complement strand
TTCGATGTCGGCCAGTTCGAGGCTGGTGGGCATTACATCCTGCAAATATACGTCGGCCGCTACCTGGGCGCCGGCGGGAATGTCTGGCCCCACCAGGGTAAAGGGCACGCGCATGCTGTGCTCGTACATGTTTTGCTTGCCCAGCAGACCGTGGCGCCCTACTGCCAGTCCATGGTCGGCAGTAAAAATAAGGTAGGTGTTGTCCATTTTGCCCGTGGCTTCCAGGGCATCCAGGATCTGACCGATTTGCTCATCCAAATGCGTAATGATGGCATAGTATTCCTGCAGGTGGACCCTGCTGGCATATTCGGTGCGGGGAATGGGAGCCAGGGCTTCGTCGCGCAAATCCCAGCCCAGCCCGATTTGATTGCGGTAAGGGTAATCGGGCTGCCAGTTCTGGGGAAGCGAAACCTTTTCCAAGGGATATTGATCTAAATATGCTTTGGGGGACTGCCGCGGGTCGTGGGGAGCATTAAATGCCAGGTACATAAAAAAGGGCTTATCCTTTTTGCCTGCCTGCGCTATAAAGCCCAGGGCATCGTCTTTGAGTACCTCGCTCCAGTGTTTGCCGCCGCTCCAAAAACCCCCGAAGGTGGTGTCGTAGGGCGACCAGCTGTGGTCGTTTTCGTCTCGTGGGCGGGCATAGCCCACGGGCATGACCTCATAGGGATCCACCGGCTGCCCATTTACGGTTTGTTTGAGCTTTTCGCCCACTTTGGCGCCAGCCCAGGCGTCGGGGGGCATACCGGGCCGTATGTGCACGCTTTGCTGAAAGAGTTGGTCTGCCGGAGCCGAAACGTGCCATTTGCCCGTCATATAGGTATCATAGCCCCGCTTTTCCATGAGTTTGGCCCAGCTCAGCTCCAGGGAGTCGCCCTTGCGCCAAAATTGCTGCTGGAAGCGGTGGGCCCGCCAGAGGAAGCGACCGGAATTGAGCATGTGACGGGAGGCCACGCAGATAGCGCCGTTCCAGCCCCCCATGTTGTAGGCATGGGTAAAGGTGGTGCCCATCGCCATGAGGCGGTCCAGGTTGGGGGTATGCACTTCGGCATTGCCCAGGCCGTGTACGGCCTGAAAGCTCAGGTCATCGGCAAAGATGAATACCACATTCGGGGGCGAATCTGATGCCGGCTTTTCGGGCGTGCAGCCCAGCATGCAGACTGCCAGCAACATCAAAAGGAAGATTGATTTCATAGTAATAGGGTTGGAGTTTTTGCCGAAAATAGAAAAATATGGAGAATATGGAACTGTTTTTATGGTAAAAAATACTTTTATTTGCCAAACATACACATTTTCCAACTCCAGACCCAATGAAGACTCCCCTGCTATTGATCTTTGCCGCGCTGATTTTTAGCCATTTTTCCTGTACGCCTCCCCCCCCTGTGCAGCAGGTACAAAAATGGCACTGCCTCACCCTCTCTTTTGAGGGGCCCGAAACCAGCGAAACAGCCGATCCCAACCCTTTTACCGATTACCGCCTCATGGTGCACTTTCGCCAGGGCGACAAAAGTTACCTGGTGCCGGGCTTTTATGCGGCCGATGGCCGGGCGGCCGAAAGTAGTGCCGACAGCGGGCGCATCTGGCAGGTGCGTTTCACGCCGGATGAAGTGGGCAGCTGGACCTACGAAGTCTCCTTCCGGCAGGGAGCCGGCATTGCCATCAGCGACGACCCCCAGGCAGGCCAGGGGGTGTATTTCGACGGGCAAAAGGGCAGCTTTGAGGTGCTGCCCTCCGATAAAAGTGCTCCCGACCTGAGGGCCAAGGGCCGGCTGCAATACGTGGGTAAACGCTACCTGCAGTTTGCCGAAACTGGAGCATACTACCTCAAAGGCGGCGCCGACAGCCCGGAGAATTTCCTCGCCTACCACGAATTTGACGGTCCCAAACCCGTACATACTAAGCTGCATGAATCGCGGGAAGGGGAAGCACCCGAATCTCCCCTGCACACTTATGCCCCGCATGTGCAGGACTGGCAGCCGGGAGACCCCAGCTGGCAGGGCGGCAAGGGCAAGGGCATCATTGGCGCCCTCAATTACCTGGCGGGCAAAGGCATGAACTCGGTTTATTTTCTCACCATGAATGTGCAGGGCGATGGCAACGACGTATGGCCCTGGACCAGCCAGGAGGAGCGCTACCGCTTCGACTGCAGCAAGCTCGACCAGTGGGAGGTAGTGTTTTCGCATTTCGACCGCCTGGGCCTGATGTTGCACGTGGTCACCCAGGAAACCGAAAATGAGTTGCTGCTGGACCAGGGCGATACTGGCCCTCAGCGCCAGCTGTACTACCGGGAGCTCATTGCGCGCTTTGGCCATCATCTGGCCATTACCTGGAACCTGGGGGAGGAAAACGGCCCGGCCGACTTCACCCCCAACGGCCAAACTGAAGCCCAGCAGCGCGCCATGGCCTCCTATTTCAAACAACACGATCCTTACCGCCACTTTGTGGCCCTGCACACCCACGCCGCTCCCAGGTACCGCGATACCATCCTGCGTCCTTTGCTGGGCTTCGAAGACCTGGACGGCCCTTCCATGCAAATTTCGCCTCCCTCTATGGTCCACAGCGAAACCATCAAATGGCTGCAGGCCTCCCAAAAAGCCGGCAAGCAGTGGGTGTGTTTCCTCGATGAAATAGGCCCCCACACCAAAGGGGTGTTGCCCGATGCCATAGACCCCCAACACGATACGGTGCGCTACGAGGCCCTGTGGGGCAACCTCATGGCCGGTGGCGCCGGGGCCGAATGGTACTTTGGCTACAAATTTCCCCATACCGACCTCAACTGCGAAGACTGGCGCAGCCGCGACAAGATGTGGGATCAAACCCGCTACGCCCTGGAGTTTTTTCATCAATACCTGCCCTTTGACCAAATGGAACAGGCCGACCAACTGGCTTCAGGTCAGGGCGTGTATGTGTTGGCCAAGCCCAATGAAGTCTATGCCCTCTACCTGCCGGCCGGGCAGCCCGCCACCCTGGACCTCAGCGGGGCACAGGGCAGCTTCCAACTGCACTGGTACAACCCGCGTGAAGGAGGCCCCCTGCAAAGCGGTACCCTAAGCCAGGTAGAAGGAGGCAACATGGTGCAGACGGGAGCACCGCCTACACAGCCCGATAAGGATTGGGTAGTACTAATTCACAAAAAATAATTAATGAGGAGATTTTTTTTTGAAAAATACCCACTTCTGGGTATTGTATGGGAATTTTCTTTTCCTTATTTTTGAATCAGCACTGAACAAACAAAAATACAAACCTGTATATTTTTGGTTAACTAAAGCATTTTCCCTGTTCCTTTTGTTCTCCTTTTCGAATTCGCCTTTTCCCTACGTGCCTGACTAGCAGTGCTTTGCACCTATATCTAAAGCTGTATATCCGTACAGCCCGGTGGGCTGTTGGCTATCATAAAAGATCCTCAATCTTTGTTAACTAATTTTTAAACTTTTCAACACATCTAATGCTTATGAAGAACTATTTAAAATTAACCAGCCTTTTATGCCTGCTCGGCATATTTACTTTTGGGTACCTGCAGGCTCAGGAGCAGAAGTGGATGCAAAACATGCAACCACAGCATGCTGCTGAGGATGTGCTCCAGACGGGCCCCACCCTGGAATGGCCCAACTCACAGATGGAGATTTACAAATTCAGACAGAACTTTAAAGCACAGCACAACCCCAGCCGCAACGACGGGGTGATCCATATCATGGACGGACCCGTATGCCAGCTCTACGCCGATGAACACAACCACCCCGCGCGCGTTGCTCCTCCGGAGGAGTTCCTACGGCGCCAGGAAAGCGGCACACGCGACGACTGTGCCAACATTCAGGTGATCTACAATGGGTTTACCCCCGAGGCACAGGCAGCCTTCCAGCATGCCGTGGACATCTGGGAAAGCCTCATCACTTCGCCGGTGACCATTGTGGTGAATGCCACCTTTCAACCTTTGGCCCCAGGGGTATTAGGTTCCGCCGGTCCTGGCTTTATCGCCAGAGATTTCCCTGGTGCAGTTCCCGGCACCTGGTATGGCGCAGCATTGGCTGAAAAGCTGGCAGGTGTTGATATACTGCCGGGCGTGCCCGATATCGACGCCAACTTCAGCAGCACTTTTGCCTGGTACTTTGGCCGCGACGGGCAAGCCCCTCCCGGAACCTATGACTTTGTGACAGTGGTGCTGCACGAGCTGGGGCATGGCCTGGGTTTCTTTGGCTCCGCCAACGCCATTCCGTCTCCGGTCTTGGGGATTTATGGCTTTAGCACCCCTGCTTTCCCGACGATCTACGACCGCTTTACGGAAGATGGTGGAGGTACCACCACTACCTCTATTGCCCCTCCAGGGGTAGTTTCACCTGCCCTGGGCGCCCATTTCCAAAGCGACAACCTCTTTGTAGATGGCCCCAATGCCAATGCCGGCAATGGTGGCAGCAGACCTAAAATCTATGCGCCCTTCCCATTCCGTGGCGGCTCCAGCTACTCGCACTGGGATGAGGCCACCTTCCCTCCCGGCAACCCCCAGTCGCTCATGACGCCCTTCCTGAGCTTCCAGGAAGCCAACCACAATCCGGGACCTGCCACCCTGGGCATGTTTGAGGATCACGGCTGGATGCGCACCCGCGACTGCCCCGAAGTGCGGCCCATAGACGACCGGGAGCGCTGCGACATCACCGGCATACGGTTTGATCCCAACTTCCCGGCGCCCGGTGTCTGCCATGAGCAGTTTGTCGATCCCACTGTCACTTCTCCCGGCACCTTTGTGGCCTGCTTCCGTCTGGATGGGGTAAATCCCTACAACCAGCCCTTGGATGCCAGCGGTTACCGGGTGGTGATCAACGGACAGGAAAAACCCATTCTGGCCCTGGGATATGACATTGATGGAGGAGGAAACCAGTACTTCTTTATCTGTGTGGGAGAAATTTCGGTGATGGACAATCAGACGGTTTTTGTGGAACTGGAAAGAGGGTGTACCTACACTCGCCGCGATTGGCTGGATGCACCTCCCTGTGATGTGCC
>RFHT01000100.1 GCA_003696835.1 Bacteroidota bacterium | reverse complement strand
GCAAAGAGCAGGTGAAACCAGTCGTCAAACAGCTTGTACCACCAGCCTGTTTGCTCGCTGGTAGAAGCTTCTGCAGCCAGAAACATGCGGTTTCCCAGCCCCTTGTGGGTGTCCAGGTGGCCGTCAAAGCCGATGGGTTCCAAGCGGGAAGTGATGGGATTGTAGTAAAAGCGCAGGCTTTTCCATACACTGGCATGGTGGGTCCCCATGAGGTCGTTCAGGGCGAAAAAAGTCGCCATTTTTTCGGTATCAAACACTTCGCTCACCTTGAGGTGTCCGCGCCGGAAACCCTCCAGCAAATCCACCGCTTGCTGCACCAGGGGCAGCTTATCGGCAGTAGTCCATTTGGCAGCCTTAAAGGGCCGGGCTACGCTTTTGTGCAAATCGCTTTCGCCCAAACTTTCATCCAGCCGCACAATGGGGCCCTCGCGGTAGCCGTAGCGCTCCACCAGCAGCTTGTCAAAATGCTCTTCCAGGGCATATATGCCCCAGTCCACACCATTGACATACAGGCGCAAAAACTCATACTTCAGGGCAATAAAGCCTTCGCGACTCAACATTTCGTGAAACACCCACTCGTAGAGGTGGTTGCGTGCACCGCTCTTGTGCAGGGAAAAACTGCGCATGCCCGCCAGCAACTGCCCGTCCCTGAGGTGAACGCGAAACGACCATTGGTCTTCCCCCTGAAAGTGAATGAGGCGGTCGCCTTTGAGGCGGATTTTGGCTTTGAGTCGCTGGCCCTTCCAGTTGAATTGAGCAGGAACATATTCAAATGCCTGGTGGTGCCGGGATTGCAGGGCCAGCTGCCGCTGGTATTCCAGGTCTTGTATGTGCAGGTGTTTGATGTGCAATTGCAAAACAGGCACTTCGGTAGGCAGGGCCCGCAGGGAGCGCTTCAGCACGCGTGGAGCCTGCCGGGCTGCCCGCAGCAGGGCTTCATAGCGGGTAGGCGATTGCTCTTTCAGCCATACCAGCCCCACTACCCCGCACAGCAGCAGGGTGGCAAGCACCGACAAGACCACCAGCAGCAGCGGATGGCGATACAATCGGGCAGGCAAGGAGGGGGAAGAGCGTCGTTTTAACTCCAAATCAGGTCAGCATTTTGGTGTCCAGAAATGTCAGCTGCAAATTGGGCCAGCGGGCAAGCAGCGAGGCCTGGGCCTCGCTCAGAGCAGCAGGCGACGTGAGTTGTACCACAAAGGTGGCTTCATGCTCGCGGGCATTTTGGTCCATGCGTTTGAGCGAAATGGCCTGGCAATGGGGGTCCAGCGTATCCAGCAACTGCTGCAAAGAAGGATGTTGGGCCTGTGTGGAGCGTATGCTCAACAGCAGTTGGGCAGTTTGCTGCTTTTGGTGAAGCAGCCCCCGCCCTGCCAGTACCAGGCCAATGATGCCAAAGGCCAGCAGGCTGGCCCCCAGTTGCCCGGCCCCCAGCCCCAGGCCTATTGCAATGCACAAAAACAGGTACATCAGCTCCTCCGGCTCCTTGATGGCCGCCCGAAAGCGCACAATGGACAAGGCGCCTACCAGCCCCAGCGACAAGGCCAGGGAAGACTTCACAAAGGAAATGATGACCATGGTGGTCATGGTGAGCATGGGAAAGAGGTAACTGAACTGCTGGCGGTTGGTGAGGGCCGTACCAAAACGCCGGTAAACCCATGCCAGCACAAAACCCAGCAACCCGGCCAGCAACAGATGCAGGCAGAAGCTCCAAAGGGAGATTTCCAACGGCTGGTTGGCCAGAAAATCCTGAAATGAAGGTGTTTTGTCCATCAGTTGCTTCGCTTTTCGAAGTCTTCTTTCTGCTTTTTGTTCAATTGCTGCCCAATGACCATCACAAACAACCCAAAGCGCAACAATCCCCAGGCTGTGCCCAGTAGTACGCCCAGGCCCAGCACAATGGCAAGCACCCAGCCCCAGGGCCCGAGCTGCTCAACGCAGGCTAACAGCTGTTCCATAAGCGAGGATTTCGGCCGCATTGCGGGCAATGGAGGAAGTCGTAAAACGCACGTTCACCACGGCATCGGCCCCCAGGCTGGCAGCATCCTGTATCATGCGCTGCAGGGCCTGCTCGCGCGACTCGGCCAGCAGCCGGGTGTACTCGTCTATTTCGCCCCCAATGATCATGCGAAAGGAGGCGATAATGTCCCTGCCCACAAATCGGGCCCGGGTGGTGCTGCCGCGCACCAGTCCCAGGGTTTCGGCTATCTCTTGTCCGGGAATATTAGGAGTATTTACCACAATCATAGCAGCTGAATTAAAGTTGGGAAATATGAAGCAAACGGCAATTTGGCAAAGTTTTCCCTTCTATTCACGCCCCGGCGGGTAATTTTTGCATTTTTTTGTGCTTCATGAAAGAAAATGCGGCCTTTATACTCCCCCCACAGCCAGCTGCTCAGCCCTGCACCAGCTGCATCCACCTGTGCCACACCCACTCCAGTTGTATGAACAACAGCAGGGCGGCGGCCAGCCAGAAGCCCGGCTTTCTCTGGCGCACAAACTGCCGCCATGCCTGCCCGCTGAGGCCGCAGTGTTGCCAGCAATGTGCCGCAAACAGGGCCAGCAGCGGCATGAGAGGCAGGTGGTAGTTGGGGTGGGAAAATGCCAGCAAATACGGCAGGGTATAACCCGCCACCAGTACGCCCAGCAAACTGGAATATGGCAAGGCAGGGCGCACCCACAGCCCTGCCAGGGCCGAAAAGGCCAGCAGCAGGTAGGCAGCCGCATCGGCTGCCAGCAGCAGCAGGGCCAGCCAGCGGTGCTGCGGCCACCAGCTACCCGCAGCAAAAGTGTCAAAGGCCCAAAAGGTGCGCAGACGGCTGAGGGTGCGCCACACAAATAAGGCGGGTTGCTGGCGAATGTGCTGCCAGGCCGCCCGGCTCCAGGCCTGGTTTTGTTCCCGGGCAGGCAGGGCCTGTATGCGTGCCCGCTCGGCATAGTAGCCTGAAAAACGCGGGTTGGCGCGCTCGTCCTGCGAGCCCAGCCACCAGCTTTTGTAGCAGGGTGTCCAGGGATTATTGCCAATAAAAAAATTTTTGCTGTTGGCTTCATTGATCCACACCACACGACCCGTCATCTCATAAACTTTTGCCTCCCAGCCCCCCAGCAGCAGCACAGGCAACAAACACACCAACAGCACCTCCTTCAGGCGATTTTTCAGGCTTGCTGCAGCTTCGGATGGCCTTTTTGCCCACACCATCCACAGCACACAGGCCAGCAGGGCCGCCAAAGCGGCCGGGCGCGTCAGAATGAGCAGGCCCCAGCACAGTCCCATCAGCAGCAGGTAGCCAGGCTGCTTTTGCCGGATGTAGGCCAGCCAGCAGGCCGGCACAGCCAGCAAGTACAGGGCCGCCGGCAGTTGGGTGAGCGGCACCACCGAATGGTGTATAAAGGCCGGATACAGACAAAAAACCAGCACCACCCACCAAGCCACCCGCTGCGAACTCAGGCGGGCCGTTAGCTGGTACAGCAGCAGGCTGCAGGCGAAAAAATACAGCAGCATGGCCAGCACGCCCCCCTTAAGCAGGGCATTGGCTATGCCCAAAGCCTCCAGACAGCCGCCCACAGCGGCTATCAAAAGCGGCAGACCCGGCGGCCAGTAAGGCGCATAGGCCTCCCCCCTCAGCAGCTTGTCCGCATCGGCCACATACCAGGCGGCATCGCCTTGCAGCGCATGATCCCAGAAAGCCAGTAAGTACAGCAGGCGCAGCAGCAGCCCCCCGGCCAACAGCCACAGCAAGCGTTTGGGTATGCGGAGAGAGAAGAAGGACAGCATGCTTCAGAATGTGATTTTTTCCACCTTTTCGCGCTCATTTTAGTAAATTGCCGCCGAATTACATAAATCTTTTGCATCATGCTCAGGCTAAAAATGAAAACCGATCCCTTCTGGGTGAAAAATGTGGTGGAAAACAACATTTCCGAAATTCTCACCGACCATGCTTATTGTGAGCAGAAAGCCGCCTCTACGGCCATTTCGCTCATTGTGCAATATCCTGAGCATGAGGAGCTGGTGGAAAAGATGACCGACCTGGCCCAGGAAGAAATGGGGCATTTCAAGATGGTGTTTCGCGAAATACAAAAACGCGGCTTCAAGCTGGGGCGTGAGCGCAAGGACTCCTACGTGAACGAGCTGGTGAAGTTTATACGCGTCAAAGGCAAAAACAGGGAGCAGGCCCTGGCTGACAAGCTGCTGTTTGCCGCCATGATAGAGGCCCGCAGCTGTGAGCGTTTCAAGGTATTGTCGGAACACATTGACGACAAAGACCTGGCTGCCTTTTACCACAAACTCATGATTTCCGAAGCCCGCCACTACACCATGTTCCTCAAACTGGCCCGCCAACTCTGCCCCCATGTGGACGTGAACCAACGATGGGAGGAGTTTCTGGCTTATGAAGGAGAGGTGGTGAGCAATTACGGCAAAAAGGAAGAAATACACGGCTAAGTGCCGGCCTCTCCCCTGCCTGCTCAGCGCTCAAAAACCGCACGTCCCCTTCCCTGCCATTTTACCACTTCCCGCTTTACGTAATTGTAGCGGTCGCCGGGGCGCAGAAAGAAAAATTTGGCTTCCTGCGGCAGCACATAGCCCGCTGCTTCCCGCCCCTGAGGCGTCCACAGCCGGTGGTCGTATATGGCCACAAAGCTCTGGCCAATTACCTCAAACTCCTCGCCCTGCACCACTATGGCCGTGTTCTCGTCCAGACCGATGCCCAGCAGTTCGGGGTGAGCGCTGATGATTTCGATGAGGTCAAACTGCCGGTTGCGCACCAGCAGGTGCTGGTCGATGGCCGTGTTGGGCAGGAAGGCAAAGCCCTCTTCGTGGTCGCCCATCATGATGGTGTTGGTTTTGGTGTCGCCACGTGCGAGGTAAGCCCCCTGAATGGTGGCCCCTGCCGAGCTGCCGCCTATGACGCCCCCGCGCTGCAGCAAGGCTTCAAACGCCGCCTGGGTGCGCGTATGCAGGTAGGAGTCGGCAATGCGCCACTGCCGCCCGCCGGTAAACCACAGGCCCCGGGCCTGCTCAATGGGCGCTGTAAAGGCCTCACTGTCGGCCAACTGCCGGTCTTTGGTATGCAGCACGGTGAGCTGCTGCACCCCCCTTTCGCGAAAGTTTTGCTCCACCCGCTGCAGCATTTCGGGGCTGAGGTCATCGGCCATGGCTGTGGGCACCACCACAATGGGTGCATCCCAGCCCCCGGCCAGCTGCATAAAGCGGTTGAAGATGGCGGTGTCCTGCATGGCGCCCCCCACTATAACGAGCGAGCCCTTGGCCAGAACCGGGGCCGTTTCCTGGGCTGCAAGACGACACGGAAGCATCAACACACCGCCCAGCAGGAAGATCATTAGGTTTGAAACAGCTAAATACATAGGGTTGAGTTTTGTAAACTTTTGATGAGACCAACCCCCAATATACCACATATTTGGAAAGTGGGAAGGGCCTATTTTTTTCCGGTTCGGGAAAAAGGAAGCAGCCGCAGGTCTTACGGGTGTTATTCCATCATTTATCATTTAACCATTTAATCTAATTCCAATGAAAACAGATTTTTGGAAAAAGCTGGGGGTACTGGCCCTGATGCTTTGCTTAGCCGCTTCGACCTCCTTTGCCCAAAAGGGTGCCAAACGCATCGCACCTGCCGACAAGAAAGCACTGATCGACATCTTCAAAGACGTGGACCCTGGCAAATACCGCCTGGTATTTAGCGATGGGAAAACCTATGGGAAAAAGCGCATCAAAATGTCGGACCTGCGCGAAACGGGCCACAAACTTTCACCCGAAGCCGCCGGCGTAAAGTGGACCCTGATAGCAGGCGACCGCAGCGAAAACGAGGTGATCTATATCTACACCGAAGGCTTGAATGAGCTGGTGAGCGTCATCGGCCGGGAAAAAGCAAACAAGCTGAGAAGCATCGCTTCCAAGTATGTGAGGTAGGGTAATTTTTATGTGTGAAGGGAGGGGCAGAAAGCCCCTCCTGATTTTCTGTTCATCTTCATCACAGCACAGCATCCAACATCATGAAAAAAATCGTTTACAGCCTGGCCTTTGCCCATCTGTTACTGGTTACGCTGGTGATCTTTCACGGGCTGGACAAGATCACTTACACCACCTTTCTGGAAAAGCCCATGGCTTTTCTGGCCAGTGTCAACTACTCGGCCTGGCGCTTTGGTTTTTTCACGCCCGACGTGGGCAAAAGCACCGAGGTAGAAATCATCCTTTCCAATGATGCGGGCGACAGCCTGCGCTATTCCACCCTGGAGGGTTTCGACTTTTTCACTTCCAACTGGGAGTCGGAGAACCGCTTTTATGGCTTTAAGGTGCACTCTGCCGCCGACACCAACTTCCAGAACCTGAGCACCCGCTCGGCCTGCACCTACATGCTCAACATGCACCCACCCGGCTACAAGCGCATCAGCTACAGCATGCGGGGCATACGCTACCCCAAAATGCAGGCATTTACCCAGGATTCGGCCATTAAAAAAGCGGAGTTTTACCGCGTAGAATACGAGTTGTACTGACTTACCCCTTAACCTTCATCAAAACATGCGCCTTCACTCTCTCAAACAAAAAGTCGTGGCTTTTTTCCACGAGCCGGTTTCTCCCAAACCGCTGGGCATTTTCCGCATCCTCATTGCCGCATTCACCCTGCTGCAGGCGGCCTTCTGGTATCCCGACTGGCAGGCATTTTTTGGCCCGGAAGGCTGGGTACAGTGGGAAATTTCCCAGGCCCTGAACATGGGCTGGCATGTGCATATACAGGATGTGTACGAGCTGTTGGCCCCCCTGGGCATGGAGCCCGAAGCCTTCGTGATGTACTTCTTTTGGGTGTATGTCATCAGCGCTACGGGCTTGCTGCTCGGCTGGTACACCCGCCTGTGGGCCATACTCACCTGGTTTTGCCACTTTGTGATGATGAGCAGCCTGCCCACCTTTGTGTATGGGGTGGACATTTTTCTGCACATCGCCCTCTTTTACATGATGCTCATGCCTGTAGCCAAAGCCTTCTCCCTGGATGTGCGGCAGGGGCGGGTATCGCCCACCTCCAACTGGGCCGTTACACTTTCGCTGAGGGTACTGCAAATTCACCTGTGCCTGGCATACTTTTCCGCGGGCTATGAAAAAATGCTCTATGCCGCCTGGTGGGAGGGCAATGTGCTGTGGCGCTCTATGGTGCAGCCCGATTTTCGCCAGTTTGATATGGAATGGCTGGCCTACTACCCCTGGATTCCCATGCTGCTGAGCTGGGGCACCATGTTTATCGAAACTTTTTACTTCATGGGCATGTATGTGCGCAGGCTGCGGGTGTTCTGGCTGGCCGCTATGGCGGGCCTGCACATCGGCATCGGTCTCTTTCTGGG
>RFHT01000017.1 GCA_003696835.1 Bacteroidota bacterium | reverse complement strand
TGACCATAAAAACAGAAGCCGGCTCAGGGCGTATCAGGCAGTATATATTCATTCAAAGGATGTGAAGTATAGAGGCGATTTTGAATGGCTTCGCGCACCCCCATGAAACATCTTTTTCATCTCATGAGGGTTGACCCTGGTATCCGTTACAGCCACAGTCACATTCTTTACCAGGCAAGGAAGGTGCTTTACGAGCGCAGAGCCGTTTTTATCTGTTAAACTGGCATCCAAAAAAAGCAGATCAAAGTGGGTTTGGTCAAGAAAACCAAACAAGTCTGCCCCATTTGAGAGGGTGGCAATGCTGGATGCAGTCACCGTTTTTAACACTTCTTTCATGCCAGTAGAAAGCAGTGGATAAGACTCAGCAATTAATATTCTTAACACGGTCAGCTAGTTTTTTGGGTAGAATAAATCAATACATAATACGGCAAGCTGGGAATTGGGCATGTGTCTCAAACAGTAGTTTTTTGACGATAGGTTTTCATGATAATAGATTTCTGTTGGCTAAAACATCTGTTGCACAGACTTATAACTTTTGTTTGTACAAATTAGTAAAGGTAACCCATTTGGATCTAATATTTTTGCCTTTTTTCTTTTTCAGGGCCTTCTTACACATTCTCATGAAAAACATGCCAGCAGCTTGCTTCCACGATGGCGAAATTTGTATCTTGCCCCCCTCAAAACCGGCGTAATTCGCCTTGTAGAGGAGGCCGATTCGCCTCTTTGTAAACTATAACAAACAAACACCATGTTAAAGCATTCCTTTTCAAGCTATTGTTTTGTCCTTCTGTGCACCTTCCTGCTGGCTTGCGCAGGTGGAAATTCCCAAACCGAAGGGTCCGAGCATACCGAAGAGCAGGCAGCCCCCTCAGCTGAGAACATTGCCCTGCAGGAAAGCATCAAAAGGGGCGAAGCCATCTACAATGGCGTGGGCCTGTGTGTGACCTGCCACATGGCCGATGGCAAAGGGCAGGAAGGTTTGTTCCCTCCTCTGGCCAACTCCGACTACCTCATGGGAGACCGCAAGCGGGCCATTTTGCAGGTGCTCAACGGGGCCGTAGGCGAAATGGTAGTAAACGGTGTGACCTATAACGGTGCCATGCCGGGCATGGGTGCTACCCTCTCCGACGAGCAGGTGGCCGACGTACTGAATTACGTGATGAACAGCTGGGGCAATGAAAACGAGGACATGATCAAACCCGAAGAAGTAGCTGCTCTGCGCGAATAAGTGCCTGCTCCTTCGGTTCCGCAATTGATTCAGCGAAAGAACTGGCCGGTCTGACCCGGGGGCGGTTTTTGCCTGGAGTGCTTCGCCTCTCTATTAAACCAGCTCCGTAGGAGCGGCACAAAATCAACCCCCAGCGGCACAAAACTTCACCGATAGCAAGTGTCGCCCCGCTGGGGCTTGAAGAATGCTTATGTGCCAATGGGCTACAAAGGTCAAGCTCCTATGGAGCTGTAAACTATCCATCCTGCCTCAAAAAGGCAGTTGGGTTGTGTGGGCAGAAGCATGCGGAGAACGGTACTGCTTCAGTATGCCCATCACAATGAAATATTGTGCCCCCATATAGGTGAGCATGATCCACAGATGGGAAAAAGGAATCTCGCAGGCAAAGCGGTTAATGGCAATCATGCTATCGGACAGCATGAAGAGCAAGGCACCCAGAAAAACAAAGGCGAAGCTACTTCGCTCTACCTTCTGCCAGCGGTTCAGGGCGGCCAGGGCCATCCCCATGATCACCACCGCATAGATCACCACCGGAATAAACATGCCCTCCAGCCCCGGATACAGGATAAGGAGCAGCCCTGCGGCATAGATCAGAAAAAAAAGGATAATCCAGGGGTGCTGTCTCAGCAGGGCGGGCTGTCCTGTATGGTGCAATCCAAAGCGGCTGAACACCCCAATATAGCACAAATGAGCCAGCAGGAAAGCAGCCAGTCCCCACACAAAGTAGTCGCCAGGCAACATGAGCAGTACATCTCCTGCCAGCGAGGCCAGGATGGCCCCTGTCATCAAGGCCGTGTAAAAGGGATGTTTTCCACGGCTTTGAAAGAGAAAATACACCCCCAATGAGAGCATAATGGCCGGCTTCATGGCATAGTGGAAGGCCGGAGAAACCGGCTTCAAAAAGTTGGACGCGATTTGAAGCAGGGCAATGACAAAAAAGCAAAGGCTAAATATGCGATCCGCTGTGGACATTTGCTAGTTGGTTTGTTGGCCCCTCATGAGATAGGCTCATATCCTTGCTGCCAGGCGGGCTCCCTGGTCAATGGCACGTTTGGCATCCAGCTCTTTGGCTTCCTCGGCACCGCCTATGAGGTGCAGGCTCACACCATTGTCTTTCAGTTGGTCATAAAGTTCGCGCAGGGGCTCCTGTCCCGCACATACTACCACATTATCCACTTTCAACACTACGGGTTTGTTGTCCACCAGTAAATGAAGGCCCTCGTCGTCCACCATGCCATAACGTACGCCCCCCATCATATTCACCTGCTTTTTTCGCAGGCTGTTGCGGTGGATCCAGCCAGTGGTTTTTCCCAATTTGGCTCCCAGTTTACCCTCGGAGCGCTGCAACAGGTAGATTTCCCTGGGAGAAGGATGCGGATGCGGCTCGGTAAGGCCTCCCCTATGCGCATACTGCATGTCCACGCCCCATTCTTCCATATAGGCTGCCACATTCAGGGCCGGAGATTCCCCTTCATGGCTGAGGTACTCGGCTACGTCAAAACCTATGCCCCCCGCCCCTATGATGGCCACCGATCTACCCACGGGCTTTTGGTCCTTCAGTACATCTATATAACTCAACACCTTGGGGTGGTCGATGCCTTTGAGGTC
>RFHT01000016.1 GCA_003696835.1 Bacteroidota bacterium | reverse complement strand
GCATATTTGTTGTACCACTGTTGTAGTTCCCGCCACTGGTGGTTGAGGGCCGCTTCCCGGGCGTCTAGTTCTTCCTGCTTTCTCCTGAGCACCTCTTCTTTGAAATTGATCATTTCTTCCCGGCGCTGGGCTTCGCTCACATTGATGGGAGACTGGGTATATACCTGCTGAAAGCTCGCTTGCAGTTCCAGGTCGTAATCAGAGCGGCTTTCTGGGTTTATCAGCACATAGTAAGCTTCCTGTATTTCTTTAAACCGTTCTTCAAACCAGGCATCACCCTGATTGGCATCAGGATGAAACTTGGACGCCAGTTTTCGATATGCTTTTTTTATATCTTCAACCTCAGCATCATGCTCAACTCCCAGTAAGTAGTAATAATTTTTCATTACGCGTAAACCCAAATTCATGTAAGCTTCCAAATATAGCAAATCATCCACACAATTCTTTTACACAAAGAACTTTTCTCCAAATAAAACAAGCTGCAAATTTAGTGCCCATGCCCACTCTATACAAGACAAATGAGGCCGATACCGCCCGCTATGTAATGGGGGTTTACCATAAGCACCCACTGATTGCTATAGGTGTTAACCCCAGCCAGGCAACATTGCAAAAACCAGATATGACGGTGAGCAAAGTGAAAAAATTTGCTTTGCAGCTGGGTTTTGATGGCTATATCATGTTGAATGTATATCCCCAGCGCGCTACCGCTCCCGACAGCTTACACCGGAAAAAATTCGCTCCCTGGGCAGCGAAAAACCTACATGCGATTGCGGATGTGCTGGCAGGCACAGCCCCACGGCCTGTGCTGTGGGCTGCGTGGGGCAATTTGATAGAAACGCGGCCATACCTGGGCCAGTGTCTGCGTGATATTTATCAACTTGCTGCCCAGTATGATCCTCAATGGATACGGCTGGGGGAGCTCACCCGGAAAGGGCATCCCCGCCATCCTTCCCGCATGAGCTATTCCAATGCCTCATATCCTTTTGATACATTGGCATACTTTTGATTCGGGAGAAGCTGGAGGAATTACACCAGCCTCATCACCAGCCAGGGTGCTTCGTAGTGGTAATCTTCCAGCTTCAGGAAGTTGGCAAAGCGCGGTAAAAAGAGGTTTTTCCTTCGGTTGCCCAGGTCGATGACAATCTCATCCCCAAATTTTTTCAGCTCAAACTCATTGTTTTCGATCAGGGGCAGCCGTATGCGGATTTCATAGCCCGCTTCCAGTTCCTTGATTTCAATGGGATTTTCGGCAAAAAACACCTGTGCCGGATCGTATTTTCCATAGACAGATTTCCCTATTTTTTCCAGCAGTTCGAGCCCAAATACTTCCTGCCCCTGGTGCTGCACCTTAAAAATGGGCAGGGGGTTGAAGCTCTCTTTGATCTCTGCCAAATGGCTTTTTTGGTCGCGCAGGTATTTTTCAAAGAAAGGGCCGCTGGCCTCTTTGGGCAGGATGCGGTTGACGATGAAGGCATCCACGTTGTAGCCATACAAGTTGAGGTAGGTATAGGCGCGCTTGGCTTCTTGTATAACCATGCGCTCGGGATTGGCCACCAGCCTGATGGAGGTGATTTCGGGATCCACAAAGATTTTTTGCACCTTTTCCAGGCGTTCAAACAGTTGCTCGAGTTCTTCGTAACCCTTGTCCAGGGGGATGTCGAAGGTTTTGCGCACAATGGCGCCCATGGTTTTTACGGCCAGGCGCTGGCCGGGAAAAGCTTTGGTGAGCCAGGACTGGGTTACTTGTGGCAGGCTCAGCAGGGTGAGGGTTTCGCCTGTAGGCGCACTGTCGATGACAATGAGGTCGTACTCGCCTTCGGTGTAGTATTTTTCTATCCACAAAAAAGCCGAGGCTTCTTCCATGCCGGGCAGTACCGAAAGCTCTTCTGCCACCAGGTTGTTGATGCCCTGCCACCTGAATATACTGCGCATGAGCTGCCGCATATTATCCCAGTACTTTTTCATGGAATAATACACATCAAACTCCTGCCCGTACAGATTGGGGCGCACCTCTACCGCTTCGGGTGAAAGCTGAACGTCCAGTGCGTCGGAGAGGCTATGGGCCGGGTCGGTAGAGATAACCAGGGTTTTGTATCCTTCTTTGGCCGCCTGCAGGGCGGTAGCTGCTGCAATGGTGGTTTTTCCTACACCACCTTTTCCGGTAAAGAGTATGATTCTCATGCCGCAAAGGTAGCAATTCCCCCCAACATTCAAGTCGCTTCCCGCATGATTTTGAGCAAACTCCTGGCTTGTGCGATGTGCCGTTTTTCATGCACCACCAGCAACTCTACGGCGTGCTGAAGGCTGTAGGTGATAAAGCCTGAGGCAGGAGAAGTGATGATGATTTTGGTCTGGCTGGGGGCCGAAAGGGCTTCCATATACTGAGAGAGCTGCTGTTGCTGGGTGAGAAAATTCGCTACAATATCTGCCTTAACCTGACTGGCGGAAGGCTCAAAGGCAGTAGCTGTTTTGATTTTGCGCTTGCTTTCGGGTCCCATGCTGTTTACCAACATGCGCCCAAACAAGCCAGAAAGGGGACTTATCCTGGCCCAAAGTGAGGGCCGGTACTCCCCGCGAATAATGGACTCAAAAATGGGAAAGTACAGCCCATTGGTGGTCATGAGGTGATCAAACTGCTGCCCGATGCTCCATTTTTGGGGATGCGGCTTCCAGTTCAGTTCATCAGGGGCGAGGGAGCCAAAAACTGACCTTACCTCCTCATTAATGAGGGAAATCTGCTGGAGTTGTGCTTCGAAAGCCATCACAGTTGAGCTAGGAATTTAGGAGTTGTTCCAGGCGGGGAGGGGTATGGGCGTTTATCCATTTCATATAATCTCCGTCATACCCTAGCTGTTGCTGGAAGCGTTCTACCTTTTCCCGCAATTGATTGAATTCAGTTTCTGTTAGAGGAGGGATCTTTTTAATTTGCTGGTAAATTTGGGCTAATTTCTGGCTGGTAGCATTTTCGACTTTTCGAAAAGCTTCTTCGTATTGCTGCTCTTCATCGAGCAGGTAATGTTCAATCATGGCCGATGTAACCTGCCTGCCGTGCTGCAGGCTTTCGTTGATGTTTCCCCTGCCAGTAACGGCATTACCCAGTGCAAAAACATTTTCAAAACCTTCCACTCTACAGCAAAGGTCTTCCCGCACCTTGTACACACTGCCGTCCATGGGGATGCCTTCGAGCTGCTCGGGCAAACTTCCGATAGAGGAAATGACCAGGGGGCTTTCCACGGCTACTTCGGTGCCGGGTATGGCTTTGGCACGCCCATCCACAATTTCAGTTTGCTGAAACACCAGTCCATTGAGTCTGCCGTCCTTTTCGATCAAGCCAATGGGCACGTGCAGGGGTTTTACCTTGAAGAGGAATTTGCGCATGGCATTTCCCAACACCTTTTCCCGCACGAGTTGGGCTTTTTTCAGCTTTTCGGGTGTATCGGTAGGCATGGGCGAAAGGGGCATGTCCATGATCCTGCGGCGATAGTACAGGGTACAGCCTTTGAGGCCCAGGTCTTCCAGGCTCAGACCCAGTTTTTCAAGGGTTTTGGCGATGCTCTTTTCCAGGGTAAACATGTCCACCTCATGCCCGCGCGCCCGCAGGGCGCGCTGTACAGTTTCAATCATCAGCACCTTGGCCACATCTATGGAAGCCAGGCCTCCCCCTACTACAATGGCATTGTCAGCCACTTCGTACTGAGGTCCCTGGTAGTCGGGTTCGTGATAGTGGTTAAACCAGTAGATGTAGGGATTTTGGTAATAAAACCCTTTGCCGATGTATTGGTCTATGCCCTCTACAGGCAAAGGTCGGTCGCGCCAGGCCCCTATGGCCAGCAGGATGGCGCTAAAGCCCCACTCCCTGACTACCTCCTCAAAACTGGCGTCCCTTCCCAGGCGGAAGTTGGGCACAAAATCCACCAGCGGATGCGAAAGTTTCTCGTTGATGCGGCCAATTTCTTTGTCCCGCAGCTTGGCGTGCCATTTGGGCAGTCCATCTTCAATTTTTCCGTAGGGCAGCGCATTTTGCTCAAAAACGACCGTTCTGATGCCCCTGCTGCTAAGTTGGTGGGCAGCTTCGGCTCCCGAAACTGCGCCGCCAAAAATTGCGACGTAGTGTCCGCTTGGGTTCATGGGTATGCTGTGTTAAGGTTGTCCGATCTGCCTCCGATTCCGCAGCTAGTGATCATAGCAGGCTATACCTCCCAGGTATTGCCACTATTGAGCAATTCATCCATGTTGCTGTAAGTAGCTTTTGCTTTGCTTTGCTGGTATTGAGCCTCAATGAGCTCATCATAAGTGGGCGCTTCCACAGCCCGGATGATGCCCAAAGCAGTGGGAAAAACAGGGGGTGCCATGCGTACGAGCATACTATGCAGCACAGGGTCTGGCTCATGGGCGTCGTGCACCAGTATGTCGTCTTCAGTAATGCCGTTTTCTCCCAGGGTAACCACCTCCAGTTTCAGCCCGTTGAG
>RFHT01000741.1 GCA_003696835.1 Bacteroidota bacterium | reverse complement strand
GGAGCGCCTGGCCATGTTTGAAGCAGCCCTGGCCCGGCTGGAGCAGGATTTTGGAAGCTGGGACACCCCCTGGGGCGAAATTTGCCGCTTCCAGCGCCTCAGCGGCGACATCGACCTGAAGTTTGACGACAACCAGCCCAGCATTCCCGTGGGTATGGCCTCCGGCACCTGGGGCGCCCTGGCTGCTTATGGCATGCGCTCGGCCCAAAAGACCCGCCGCATTTACGGCACTCGTGGCAATAGCTTTGTGGCCGTTGTGGAGTTTGGCGAAAAACTCAAAGCCAAAAGCCTGCTGGCCGGCGGCCAGAGTGGCGACCCCCGCTCGCCCCATTTCTACGACCAGGCCCAACCCTATGCCGACGCCCGCTTCAAAGAGGTAGCCTTTTACCGCGAAGATGTGGAAAAACGGGCTGAAAACATGTACCACCCGGGTGAAAAATAACCGGCATTTCCCCTGTTTTTCTATACCTGCCTCCCAGTTCTACCAAAAGTGCCTTTTTATATGTACTTTTGGTAGAATTAATTTATTTGTGATATGCTAATTGGCAGAAAAGCAGAACAGGCCGTTCTTCAAAAGGCCTTAGAGTCAAAAAAAGCTGAAATGATTGCCGTGATCGGGCGGCGGCGGGTAGGCAAAACCTTTTTGGTGAAGTCGGTTTACCAGGAGCGCATTATCTTTAACCTGACGGGCTTGCAACATGGTACAGAGAAGGAGCAAATGATTGCTTTTTTCGATGCGCTTGAAAGCCTTGCAGGTGAAGCAGTTGAACGTCCCGATAATTGGCTGGAGATTTTTTTACTGCTAAAAAAACACCTCACCCCCCATTTGAAAAAAGACCAAAAGCTCGTCCTGTTTTTTGATGAACTTCCCTGGCTGGCTACCCCCGCATCAGCTTTCCTGCGTGCTCTGGCTCATTTTTGGAATAGCTGGGCCCTCGACCAAAACCTGCTGGTAGTTCTATGTGGCTCTGCTTCTTCCTGGATTATCCAAAAAGTAATTAACGACCAGGGAGGCCTGCACAACCGGGTAAGCAGATACATTCACCTCAAGCCCTTTACTTTATCAGAAACAGAGGCTTTTCTTGAGTCCCGGCACATCAGGTTTACCCGCTACCAACTCGTACAGCTGTACATGGCCTTGGGAGGAATTCCCCTTTATCTGGAAGCCGTAGAGAGCGGAAAAAGCGCTGTGCAAAACATCAACGACATCTGTTTTTCCGAAACAGGCCTGTTAAAAGATGAGTTCAACCGTCTCTACCCCGCCTTGTTTGAGCATGCCCATCATCACATTTCAATGATTCGCGCCCTGGCTACCAGGCGAAGGGGGTTAAGCCGTACGGAAATTATCCAGTTGGCCAAAGTTCCCAGTGGAAGCTCCACCAGCAGGGCTTTGGAAGAACTGGAGCAATCTGATTTTATCCTGGCCTATCATCCATTTGGAAAAAAGAAAAAAGACAAGTTGTACCGCCTCATTGACGAGTATTCCCTTTTTTACCTGAAATTTATCGAACCCCATGCATACGAAGGGGAAGGAACTTTTATGCAATTGAGTCAGCTACAGGAATACAAAATATGGTGTGGCTATGCCTTCGAAAATATTTGTATGAAACACGTTCCACAAATAAAAAAGGCCCTGGGCGTAGCGGGTGTTTATACTACTACCTATTCTTTTTACAAAAAAGCTTCCGGCGGGGAAAAAGGCCTTCAGATTGACATGTTGCTCGAACGGGCAGACCGGGTAATCAACCTCTTTGAGATCAAGTTTTACGATACCACCTTTGTACTGACCAAAGCCTACGCCAGGCAGTTGAGGGAACGCATAGACCTGTTTAAGCGCCTTTCCAAAACCCGGCACATTGTGTTTTTGACCCTGATTACGCCCTTTGGGCTCAGACACAACATGCACAGCCTGGGCCTGGTGGACAATGTGTTGACTCTGGATGATCTGTTTGACTGAGGTTTTTAGCGAACATTTCTTATTTTCGCTCACTCAACGCGCCCAAGATGAAGATTACTTCCTTTGACATTCGCCTGGAAAACCTCCAACTCACCCGCCCCTATACCATCGCCTACAAAACGGTATCGGCAGTAGAAAACTGTGTGGTAGAATTGCAGCTGGAAAATGGCATGCGGGGCATAGGCACGGCCAACCCCAGCAAGCTGGTAGTGGGCGAAGACGTACACGACTGCATGCAAGCCCTGAAAAAGGAAGAGATTCGCTCTGCCATTGTGGGCAAAGACATACGCGAACTGCGCGCCCTCTGCGAGCAGCTGCACTTGCTGCTGGTGGGGCATGCAGGCGCTCTGGCCGCCCTCGACATTGCCCTGCACGACCTCTGGGGGCAGTACCTGGGCCTGCCGTTGGTGCGGCTGCTGGGGCAGCGCATCAAGGCCCTGCCTACTTCCATCACCATCGGCATTAAAAATGTGGAAGAAACCCTGCAGGAAGCCGAAGAATATGCCGGGCGCGGCTTTCGCATCCTCAAGGTCAAGCTGGGGCACTCTCTGGAAGAAGACATAGAGCGCCTCGTAAAGCTGAGGGAAATGCTCGGCCAGCGCATGGACATACGCGTGGATGCCAACCAGGCCTACAGCCAGGAGGAGGTGATCGAATTTTACCATAAAACCCGAAAACTGGACATAGAGCTCATTGAACAACCCATGCCCAGGGAAGCCTTGAACGACATGAAGGACCTGCCCGCAGAGATACGCCAGCACATTGCCGCCGACGAATCCCTCATCGACGCCCTGGATGCCTTTAACCTGGCCCGGCAGGAAGCCTGTGGCATTTTCAACATCAAGCTCATGAAGTGTGGCGGCATACACCAGGCCCTTCGCATAGCCGAAGTGGCCCGGGCAGCAGTGGTTTTCCTCATGTGGGGCTGTAATGATGAAAGCATTGTGAGCATCACGGCCGCCCTGCATGCGGCCTTTGCCTGCCCCCACACCCGCTTCATCGACCTGGACGGCAGCCTGGACCTGGCCAGGGACGTAGCGCAGGGAGGTTTTGTGCTCAAAGACGGCCTCATGTTTGTATCCGATGCCCCCGGCCTGGGGTTGCGGCCACGAACATAATTCCCCTTTTTCTGCCCACATCCAAACATTGCTACTATGGCTGAACCCTTCTCTCTTCCTTCCCGCCGCATGCAGCAGGTGCAGGCGCCCATCATTCCCATCGTGGGGCAATGGGTGCGCGACCATCCCGGCACCATCTCCCTGGGGCAAGGGGTGGTGTACTACGGCCCGCCACCACAGGTGCAGCAATGTATGGCCCGCTTCGGCCAGCAGCCCGAACACCACCTGTACCAGGCAGTACAGGGTATTGCTCCCCTGCGTGAATGCATTGCCCAAAAACTTCAGCAGGACAATGGCATATTCAAGCACCGCGAGCAGCGCATATTTGTCACCGCCGGTGGCAACATGGCCTTTGCCAATGCCATTTTTGCCATCGCCGACCCCGGCGATGAGGTCATCCTGCTTACCCCCTACTACTTCAACCACGAAATGGCCATCCGCATGGCCAGCTGCCAACCCGTGCTGGTGCCCACCGATGAGCAGTACCAGCTGCAAATTGACCGCATCGAGGCCGCTATCACCCCAAAAACCAGGGCCGTCGTTACCATCTCCCCCAACAACCCCACGGGGGCGGTGTACCCGGAGCAGGATTTGCGCGCCGTAAACGAAGTGTGCAAACAAAGGGGCATTTACCACATCTGCGATGAAGCTTATGAGTATTTTACCTATGAGGGAGTTCCCCACTTCGCTGCGGGCAGCATAGCAGGCAGCCATGAACACACCATTTCGCTCTTTTCCCTTTCCAAGTCATTCGGATTTGCGGGTTGGCGCATCGGCTATATGCTCATGCCCGCCCATTTGTTTGAGGCAGTGCGCAAAATACAGGATACCCAGCTCATTTGTCCGCCGGTGGTGTCGCAGCACGCCGCCATAGCGGCGATGAAGGTGGGGCGTTCCTATTGCAGGGCACATTTGCAGCAGATCACCCACAACCGCCAGCTCTTCCAGCAAGGATTGCAGCAGCTGAGTAGCCGCATTCACCTGCCCAAAGCCGAAGGAGCTTTCTATTTTTTTCTGCGTCTGCCTGTGGAAAAAAACGCAATGGAAGTAGTGGAACAACTGATTAAGGCGCACGGGGTGGCAGCCATACCAGGTACGGCTTTCGGAGCTGATGAAGGCTGTTATTTGCGGGTGGCCTATGGTGCTTTGCAACGGGAAGGTGCTCAGGAGGGCATCCGGCGGCTGGTCGAAGGCATCAAGGCCATATTGCAGTAAATACCTCCTACCTGTGCCGCCCGCCTTTCCAGCCGTCGTCCTGCTCAGGGGGAATGCCTTTGGGACGCATTTTTACTACTTTCTCAGCAAAAATATAGGCCACCATTTCTATACGGATTTGTGCCCCCTTATTCGGATGGTTGTACACGTTACACACAAAATTGCGGGTACCTACGGGAAAATTGAAGGAATTGTCCAGCCCAAAACGCTCGAGTTTTTCTTCAAACATTTCTTCAAAAGGGCCTTTGTACCCGGCATACAGCTCTTCCTGCCCGTAATAGACCTTATACATGAGGGATTTTACTTCCGATAACCAAAAATCGAGCGTGGGCGTCACAGCACTGGGCTGAATAAAGAGGGTAAAAACCGTATGGTGCCGCTTACAACCGTGCTGGCTGATTACCAGCACCTTCTCATTGCTGAGCCGCGCTATTTCGGTGTGGCGCTCAGCATCCCAGCGGTGATGGGCAAAGAAAGGATTGAACCGCTGGATAACCGGTTGCAGCTCCTCTGTATTCAGGCGGCAATCTTCTCGCTTTTGAGCATGGCCCGCGTGCAGCCCTACCCCAAACACCAGGCTCCAGATGATGGCACGTGTAGCAATATATCGCATAACCCGGAAAATATACGGGCTTATTTGTTTATTTGCAACCACCGGGTTTCCCATTTTCACAATAAAAAATTCCTCCTCATCCGGGACAAACACCAATCACCACCACATGCGCTTTTGCCTGATCATAGCTTGGGCAATGCATTTAGAAAGCCTTCCGGTCTCCGGCGGGCTACCAGCCCCTGCCATTTTACCTATTTTTTTGCTTAATTGTGCGTACAAACATTCAGCACAATGCCTGTACAGGCTGCTTAAACAACGTGAGTTCGGGATAGTCTGAGGCATTTTTCTAATAAGCATAGTATTTCCGTGTTTACAGAAGTCAGAAGCCTCTTACTAACTTTTCTGAGACAGGAAGCTGATTTCTTGAGAAGAATAGTTATTTAAATACAGCATATACCTGCTGCAAAAAAGGGGGAATACCCCAATAGTGC
>RFHT01000740.1 GCA_003696835.1 Bacteroidota bacterium | reverse complement strand
CCTGGCAGGCTGGGGGTTGCAAACCCCATTATCTATTTCCGCAGCAGTTGCAAACTGCTGCGGGCAGTTCATGCTGGCGTGCGAGGCACGCCATGAACGGCGCAGGCAGGAGACCTTTCGGCGCACCAAACCAGCGCGCAGCCCAACCTCAAGGTGACACCTAAAAGATGTTTATGCGGGTTTTGCAAGCCCGGCGCAGCCGGACACCCGCGCGACTCCCACAGAGGGCTGGCCCCGTCGCCTCATCGGGAACTGGGGTCCCGATATATCGGGAGCTGGTATTGAGGCGACAAGTTTTTCCCTTAAAGGGATGTACCATTTGATTACTTTTTTTCAAAAAAAAGTAAAGAACACAACAATTGGAAACAGCAACTGGAAGCAGGCGCTACCCATACGGGGCCATGCCGTCCATGGCTCGGAGGGCAGGTGAAGAGGTCGCAGGCGGCGCAGCCGCCTGCCCGGGAAAACTCCCCTCATTTTCGTGGAGGGAGTTGGGAGCGGTTAATGCAAAGTATTGAAAATGAGCAAATTAACCCGGATTGGCTACACATAAAAAAACACTCATCTATCCCATTGAACATACAATCCGTCACCTGGGGCGGCTCACAGCTCTACCTCCACCTGGCTGCGCAGCAGGTCGTCGAAGGTTTCGCGCTTGCGGATGAGTTTGGCTTCCCCATTGATGATCATCACTTCGGCCGGGCGCAGTCGGGAGTTGTAGTTGGAGCTCATGGAGTATCCATAGGCTCCCGCATTGCGCAGGGCAAGTATATCTCCCTCCCGCACTTCGCTGATCTTGCGGTCCCAGCCAAAGGTGTCGGTTTCGCATATATAGCCCACCACGGTGTAAATGCGCTGAATACCGCCGGGATTGGACACATTGAATATCTCGTGATGGCCACCATACATCATGGGCCGTATGAAGTGGTTGAGGCCCGAATCTACGCCCACAAATACCGTGGCAGGCGTAGGCTTGATCACATTGGAGCGCATGAGGAAAAAACCTGCCTCACTAACCATGTATTTGCCGGGTTCAAACCACACTTCAATTTCCCGCCCGTACTCTTTGGTAAAGAGCTGGTAGGCCTGGCGCAGCTCTTCGCCTATTTCATATACATCGGTAAATACATCGCCGGGTTTGTAGGGCACCTTGAAGCCACTGCCAAAGTCGATGAACTGCAGTTGGGGAAATTCGTGGGCCAGATCGAAGAGAATGGCCGCACTCTGGGAGTAGGAGCGGGCATCGAGTATGTCGGAGCCCGTGTGTACGTGCAGGCCGTGCACGCGTATGTTGTTGGCTTTGATGATACGCTGCACGTGCCGCTGCTGATAAACCGAAATGCCAAACTTGGAGTCGATGTGGCCGGTTTTGATCTTGGAGTTGCCCCCGGCAGAAATATGTGGATTAAAGCGTATGCAGCAGGGAATGCTGTCGCCGTACTCATGCCCAAACTGCTCCAGTATGGAGATGTTGTCGATGTTGATGACCACCCCCAGCTTGACGGCCTCTTTGATTTCGTCGAAGGAAACGCAGTTGGGGGTATAGATCATTTCGTGTGGCTCAAACCCTGCCTTCAGGCCCAGCCTTACTTCCTGAATGGACACGGTGTCCAGCCCGGCGCCCAGCTTTCGGAACAGTTTGAGGATATTGATGTTGGAGAGGGCTTTGACGGGGTATTTGATGCGGCAGTTGAGGCCGTGGAAAGCCTCGGTCATCTGCTGATATTTTTCGGCTATTTTGCCTGCATCATACACAAAGAGGGGAGCGCCGTAAGCTTCTACCAGCTCCAGCATATCGATTCCCTGAATTTGGTAGCGTCCGTTTACGAGTTCCATTGAAGGCGATTGGGCTACAGTTTCCATGGTTTTGATGAATGAGTTGTAAAAAATTCTGTCAAAAACAGGCATCATTACATACGCCTGAATGTTCTGTATCTTCAGTAAACAAAAGTGGCAACAAAAAAGAAGGAGGCACAGGGGGTCAGCAAGGAGTTGCAGCCTTCCCGGCCGGAGGGCTGGTGTGGGTATGCAGCAGTTTTATGCAGGCTTCCAAGACGGAAGCCTTTCTACCCTCCTGTTGTTGATCCCCGGCATAGTGGCCGAAGCGTATGGCTGCAAAATTTAGCACGCTCGTTTCGTTTTTCAGAGCGCAAATATCTATCTTTTTCTCAAATTTTCAATAAGGGAGAGGAGAATATATGCCAAAATGATAAAGGGAATGGCTTTTATTTGAAAAAATACCAATAGCAGCAGGGAAATGAGGAGCAAGAGGTAGCGAAAAAGGTTGGGTTTCAGCTCAAAGGTACTGAACTTAAGGGCAATGAGGCGCACATCGGCCACCAGCAGCAGAGAGGAAAGGACACCGGCTATGATGAGTACCCACACATTGGAAAAGGGCACGGCCAGCAGGCTTTGGCTCTGGGTTTCGGCTATGAGCCAGTAGGAGGCAATGAGGATGGTGTGGGCCGGAGTGGGCAGGCCGTAGAAGGCATCGCTCTGGCGGGTATCCACATTGAATTTGGCCAGCCGAAGGGCTGAAAACAGGGGCACCACAAAAGCCACCCACCAAAGGGGAAAAGGGGCCTGCCAGAAGGTTTCGGGCAGAAAGGGCAGCCCCTGGGCCTGCTGGATGAGGCGCGCCAGTATAAAGCCCGGCAGCACGCCAAAGGTGACCATGTCGGCCAGGGAGTCCAGTTCTTTGCCAATGGGAGAACTCACTTTCAGCGCTCTGGCAGCAAAGCCATCGAGGAAATCGAACATCAGGGCCAGGCCGAGCAGTACCATGGCCGGGCGTATTTGGCCCGTGCACACGCATACGATGGCCAGCAGGCCGCAAAACAAGTTGGCAGAAGTCAGCAGATTGGGGATGTGGGGTTTGAGGTTCATGAGGTAAAAATCTGGAGCAAACAGCAAACTGCATAGAAGCCCGGAAAAAAAAAGGACCCACACAAATATCAGGAGGTTTTATTAAACCTCAAAAAGACACGAATGGAGACGCCAAAGTGGCTCGATAATCCTCTGTTTCCCATGGTGCGCGGGTTAGGCGCGGGAAAATTCCGGCCAGGCCGGAATTGAGGCCCGCTCTTGACACTTCGAGCTAATCCCCAATTGTATAACTGTTAGGTTTAAAAAACAGTGTTGATACTCATGTGGGCCATATTTTGATGGCACAATGGCCAATTACCTTCAAAGAGCGAAAAATAAGCGGCTGAGGAAGCATTTCCGCAGCCGTTTCGATTTCAAAAATACGAAATCGAAAGCGGGCAGGCAAGTATCAGGGGTAGTTTTTGTAAATTTTGCTATTGGAATGCACAGAAAATATATTTGTGCCTTTGGCAACCTTTACCTCCATCAACCTACCTGGCTATGCTAAGCTTTCTTTCCTTTGTGGCATTCACCCTCTTTGTGGCCCTGTTTTCCTGGTACCATTTGCGCAAAGAAAAACTGGACTCCCGCGACGGTTACTTTCTGGGCGGGCGCAGCCTCACGGCCGGGGTGATAGCCGGCTCCATGATCCTGACCAATATCTCCACCGAGCACCTCATTGGCATGAACGGCGATGCCTACACCCACGGGGCCATCATCATTGGCTGGGAAGTAACCTCTGCCATCGCCCTGGTGATCGGGGCGCTGTACTTTATTCCCCGTTACCTCAAAATGGGCCTCACCACCATACCGGAGTACCTCGAATACCGCTTCGATGGGTTTACCCGCAGCCTGGTGGCCTTCATGCTGGTGCTTTCTTTTGCCTTTACGCTGCTGCCCATTGTGCTCTATACGGGTGCCATCAATTTTGAAAGCATTTTTGACGTATCGGGGGTGCTGGGGGTTTCAGAGCAAGACGGGCTATGGGCAACGGTGCTGGCTATCGGCCTGCTGGGGTCCATTTATGCCATTTTCGGAGGGCTCAAGGCAGTGGCTTATTCCGATACGCTCAACGGTTATGGCTTGCTGATAGGCGGCCTGCTGGTGCCGGTATTTGCCCTGTGGCAAATCGGAGACGGCCAGCTGTGGCAGGGCCTGGCCACAGTCTATGAACGGGTACCCGAAAAGTTTAGCGTAGTGGGCAGCCACGATTCTGTTATGCCTTTTGAGGTGCTGTTTACTGGCCTGATTGTGAACCAGTTGTACTTCTGGTGCATGAACCAGGCCATCATACAACGTGCCCTGGGCGCCCAAAACCTCAAAGAGGCCCAGAAGGGTCTCATGCTCACGGGCTTATTCAAGATTCTGGTGCCCATCATCATCGTGCTGCCGGGCATCATTGGCTTTTACTATTTCACCCATTACCAGCCCACCCCCATTGCCAGAAGCGAGCTGGTGTATCCCGCGCTGGTAAAGGCGGTGCTGCCCCTGAGCCTGACGGGTTTTTTCGCCGCTGTGGTCATGGGGGCGGTCCTCAGTACGTTCAACAGTGTGCTCAACAGCGCTGCCACTCTCTTTAGTGTGGACATTTTTCAGCGCTACCTCAAACAGGACGCAAGCGAGCGCCAGCTGGTACGCGCAGGCAAGCTCACCACCACCCTCATGGCTGCGGTGGCCATTGTGGTAGCCCCCTTTGTGGCCCATGCACCCGAGGGGCTGTACCAGTTGCTGCAAACGCTCAATGGCATTTATTTCATCCCCATCGCCTCCATTCTGCTGGCGGGCTTCTTTCTGCCCCGGGTTTCTGCCACGGGAGCCAAGGCGGCTTTTTTCTTTGGGCTGGCCTTTTACGTGCTCATGGCTTTTGTATTTGACATCGACAACCGGGAAAATATTGAAGCAGGCCGCTTTTACCTGCACTACATCCACATTTGGGGCATAGAGTTTTTGCTGAATGTAGGCATTATGCTGGCAGTGTCTCATTTTTACCCGCGAAAAGCAACAGAGCCGGAAAAGGAGGCCGCAGTGGTGGCCCTCACGCCCTGGCCTTACGCCAAATGGGCCGGACTTGCCCTTACCATCATTACAGTGGTCATTTATATGCTGCTGCGGTAAGATCGCCAGAGGCAACCTATGCCTCCACCGCCACCCACTCGCCCTTGTTGCCCACAAAGAGGATCACATAGGCCCGCAAATGATCCAGGCCCCGGAGAAACTCATCGTGCTGCAGG
>RFHT01000739.1 GCA_003696835.1 Bacteroidota bacterium | reverse complement strand
TCATCCTCTTTTTCGGCATTTCCCTGCTTTCCCCTCCTCCCAGGCTTGCTCCGGAGGTGGAGGCCGTCATGGATATGTGAACCATCAGGGATGCAGGCTTTCCCACTCGGCGGGAAAAGTGCCCAAATCAATTCCCCACAACCAACCCAGCATAAAAAATACGGCCAGGGTGATGAGAAAAATTGAAAGGAAGTTCATCCAGATGCCCGTTCGCACCATATCGGGTATGCGCAGGTAACCAGAGCCAAACACCACGGCATTGGGCGGGGTGGCCACCGGTAACATAAAGGCACAGGAGGCCGCCACAGTAGCAGCTACCATCAGGGAAAAGGGATGTACCTGTATGCCAAAGGCCATGGGGGCCAGTATGGGCAGGATCATGGAGGTCGTAGCCAGGTTGGAGGTGATTT
The DNA here is from genome assembly GCA_003696835.1 of Bacteroidota bacterium. Classification (GTDB taxonomy): domain Bacteria; phylum Bacteroidota; class Bacteroidia; order J057; family J057; genus J057. The sequence continues at coordinate 4,832 of RFHT01000739.1, read as the reverse complement.
CGGTCAAAAAATTCACCACGGTGATGAGCACAGCCAGCAGAATAATGAGGGCTACGCCTTCGAGCAGACTCATCTGGCTGCCAATCCAGGCCGCCAGGCCGCTCTCGCTAAAACCTGCTGCCAGAGCCAATCCCCCTCCAAAAAGCAGGATGATGCCCCAGGGCAGCTTTACGGCTGCCTCCCAGTCGATGAGCGGCTTTCCCTTTTGTCGGGAGGGGAGCAGGAATAGGATGACGGCAAAAAATATGGCAATGATGGTGTCGTCTATGCCGGGAAGCCATTTCTTTAACAAAAATGAACGGCTAATCCAGGCAAGTGCTGTGAGCCCAAAGACCACCGCTACCATAATCTCTTCGCGGCTAATTTTTCCCAGCAAATCCAACTGCCGCTTGATTTCGGCTCTCCCACCCGGAAAAGTCTGCCTCTTGATGGGAAAGGCAAGCCGTACCAGGTACTGCCAGCATACCAGCAGCAAAAAAACCGATATGGGCAAGCCAAACATCATCCACTGGGTAAAGGTGATTTCAACGCCATAGGTTTGCTGTACGACCCCGGCCAGCACCAGATTGGGAGGGGTGCCAATGAGGGTGGCAATGCCGCCAATGGATGCCGAGTAGGCAATGGCCAGCATGAGGGTTTTGCCAAACACCAGGGTTGTGCTTTCCTGGCCGGGCGCACTCTCCCTGAGCTGGGAAACGATGGCCATGCCTATGGGCAGCATCATCACAGAGGTGGCCGTATTGGAAATCCACATGGACAGGAAGGCCGTAGCTATCATAAAGCCCAGAATGATCAGGCTCATATTGGTGCCAATGAGGTAGATGATGTTGAGCGCAATGCGTTTGTGCAGCCCCCAGTGTTCGATGGCGATGGCGATGATGAACCCACCTATATAGAGAAAAATCAGTCGATGCCCAAAAGCCGCCGTGGTGCTTTGCAGGTCCAGGCCGCCCGTAAGAGGAAAGAGCACAATGGGCAGCAGGGAAGTTACCGGTATGGGAATGGCTTCGGTAATCCACCAGGTGGCCACCCAAAGGGTAGATGCCAGCACGGCATGGGCCTCTGCACTCATGCCGGGAGGATGAATGAAAAAGTAAAATATGGTAAACAGCAGGGGGCCGAGCAACAGGCCTATTTGTTTGGAGGTATTCAGTCTGGGAAAGGGGAGTTGCTTCATAGTGGGGTGTTTGTTGGCTTTCGGCCCGGCCTCAGCCGGAAGTGAGTATTTCCTGTTTTTCTATCTTGTCCTCATCCAGCTCAATGCCAAAACCAGGCTGCTGGGGCAAAGGCAAGATCCCGTTTGTGGTAAGCAATGGATTTTTTTGAAAATGCAGTTTGTACGGCACGTGATTGATGAGGTACTCAACCAGTGGGCATACTTCAGGCGACTGGCTGGCCACGACGTGCAGGGCTGCATGTATGTTGTGGCCGTGGGGAAATACTTTGACCCCAAAAGAGGAGGCCAGGTGGCATATTTTCACCAACTCACTTACCCCTCCGCACCATTCGGGGTCGGCCTGTACCATCTGAATGGCACCAGCCTTGAGAAAGTTCAGCACTTCCCAGCGGTTGTAAAAGTGCTCGCCTGTGGCCAGGGGCACCGAGGTGCTGCGGCTCAGTTCTACAAACTGATCCAGGCGGTTGGGGGGGAAGGCCTCTTCGATCCAGTAGGGCCTGAAGGGCTCTACCGCTTTGGCCCAGGCCTTGGCAAAGGGTAAATCCCAGGCCATAAAGGCATCGAACATCAGCCCTGCATCAACACCCAGCGCCTCCCGCAATTCTTCTACCAGCTCAATGTTTTGCCTCAGGCCCGCATTTCCACTACCGGGCCCATAGGCCAGAAACCACTTTTGGTGCTGAAAGCCCTGCTCATACAAGCTGCTGGCCCTGGGGCCAGCCTTTCCTTTTTCCACACTGTACCCCAAACAACTGCCATAGACCCCCACCGCTTCGCGGGTAGCCCCTCCCAGCAAGCTATATACCGGCACGCCAAAATACCTGCCCCGCACATCCCATAGCGCATTGTCCACAGCACTGAGGGCCATCATGTAATGTCCGGCCCGCGAGTGGCGGTTTCTCCGGTAGAGCTGATCCCACAGCATTTCGGTTTGCAGGGCATTTTTCCCCAGGAGAAAGGGCCTCAGCTGTCTCAGAATGGGAGCAATGGTTTCGGGGTCCAGGTATCCGTACAGCCCTTCGTGCCCGCCACTAGTGCGAATGCGGAGGTAATGATGGGTGATAGAACCTTCACGCCTTGTGGGTTCTTCGCTGTCGCGGTAAGGCGCAGGCCGCAGTTGTGGGTACAGATGGATGGGCTGTGACTGATACTGACGGTTGACACCAGGGGTACTGCTGTAGGGCCCTGTGAGGCGCAGTATTTCCACCGCTTCGATACGGGCATCATCACGCCTGCTATGTGCTGCAAACAGTTGCTGCACTGGCACAGGCAGGCACAGCAGTACAGATGAGCTGGCCAGTACAGACAAAAATTGGCGACGCGTATGCATGAGGTTTGGAGACTGATGTGTGTTGACAAACAGCAAGGCTCAAGATAAGCATTTTTTTCATTGCGTAATCTGCTATTTTGATTTTTAATCCGTAATTTGGAAGAAACCACGCTGACATGATGCATACAATCCGATCATTTTCTCTACGACTACTCATTGCCTGCCTGGCCGGTGGATTCTTTTTACCCTGCCTCCTGCCTGCACAGGATCATCCGCCCCAACCCAAAACCCTGGCCATTGGCGCCCAGGCTCCGGATTTTCACCTCAAAGGCGTAGATGACCGCTTTTATTCCCTGCAGGATTTTGCAGATAAACCTGTGCTGGTGGTCATATTCAGCTGTAACCATTGCCCCACGGCCCAGGCCTACGAAGACCGCATGATACAGCTGGTAAAGGATTATGCCGATAAAGGCGTAGGCTTTGTGGTCATTTCTCCCAATGACCCCGATGCAGTTTCCCTCAACGAGCTGGGCTATACCGACCTCAACGACAGCTTTGAGGAAATGAAAATCAGGGCGCGGGATAAAGGCTACAATTTTCCCTACCTGTACGACGGGGACACCCAACAAACTTCCCTGGCTTACGGGCCCGTGGCTACGCCCCATGTGTTTGTATTTGACCAGCAGCGAAAGCTGCGTTATACCGGCAGGCTGGATGCCTCGGAAAACCCCGGAACGGCCCATGCGGAGGATGCCCGCAACGCCATTGAAGCCGTATTAAAAGGGGAAGCCGTGTCCCTGGCACAAACCAAAACCTTTGGGTGTTCCATCAAATGGGCCTGGAAAAATGAATGGAAACAGAAGCTGCTCGAACAATGGGCGCAGGAGCCTGTAACGCTTGAGGAGATTGACCTGCAAGGCCTGAAACAACTCATGAAAAATGAAAACAGCGGCAAACTGAGGCTCATCAACGTTTGGGCCACCTGGTGTGGCCCCTGCATAGTGGAGTTTCCCGAGTTCATCACCATTGACCGCATGTACCGCCATCGAAATTTTGAATTTGTATCCATCAGCGCCGATCAACTCAAAGCCAAAGCACAGGCCCTGAAGCTGCTCACCAAATGGGAGGCCTCCAACCCCAACTATATCATAAACTTTGAGGATAAATACGCCCTGATAGAAGCCATAGACCCCGAGTGGAACGGCGCCCTGCCCTATACGGCTCTCATAGCACCCGGTGGGGAAATCGTATGGCGGCAGGAAGGCATCATCGACCCCCTTGCATTGAAAAGAGCCATTGTGGATCACCCCTTGATGGGGCGGGTGTATTAGTCGGTCTGCATGCTTGTTATGCCCTTCGCGCTCCACGAAAAATGGCCAGTGGAGTGCTGGTTGCGCTGACTTAGGTAAGCCTGGTAGGCCGGGTCGTAGGCCGAGCGCAGGGCTGCCACATCTTCAAACACCCCCCAACAGGCCATAATGAGCTCGCATATTTCCCGCACTGCTCCCTCTCCTCCCCTGTGTGCGCTATGATAGTCCACCAGTTGCTTGTCCAGCGCATATTTCAGCATGAAGGGGCTGGCCGTTCGCCTCACCAGCAGGCGCAATCCGCAGCGGGCGGCCATTTCCAGGTCGTTGACATCATCAAAGGTATAGGCCACCTCCTCAGGTTTCAGGCCCCACTGCCTGCAAAGGTGCTCCAGGGCCTCAGGCTTGTACTTCACGCCCATGTACACCGCCTGATAGTGCTCCCGCTGAGCCAGCTGCAAAGCAGTAGGGTTTTGGGCGCCGGTGATGATGCCCACTACCGGCAATTGCTGGCCGTTGTTGAGCCAAAACCCCAGCCGCATGAGGTTGGTGCCCATAGCATCGGGCTCGGAAAAAGAACTGCCTCGCGAGGCAGTTTTCAACCCGGCATTAAACACCCCGTCCCAATCAAATAAAAAGGCCCGGATGCGGGCAAGGCGCGCCTTAAATGCACCAAAGGGGGCCACGAAAGTGGCCCCCAGCTCGGTGAACATCGTTTCAATCTGCTCATCAATCATGCTTGGGAGATGACTTTTTTCGTTTAAATTTTTCAAAGGGAGATTCGCCCTTTTTCACCGGCCAGAGGTTGTTGCCCAGGTCGATGTCAGCCGTTTCTTTGAAGGGATCCAGCAAAATTTGCACAACCTCCTGCTCAAAAACAAATACTTTTTTCACCCGTTCGTCATTTCGGCGCCATATTTCGGCCGGGAGGCGCTCCACCTTTGTGCTGCCGTCGGCCAGGGTAAACTCCAGAATGATGGGCATTACCAGGCCACCAACATTCTCAAAGGTTAGTTCGTAGAAGTAGGCTTCAGGCCCCAGGCGCCGGCGCTGCTCCTCACTCAGCTGGGCATAAAAG
>RFHT01000738.1 GCA_003696835.1 Bacteroidota bacterium | reverse complement strand
TGCGCACCCAGTTGGAGGAGAAGGAGATTTTCCGGGGGTTCACCCTGGTGGATGTGGGCAGGCGGCCTGCGCAGGAATGGCTGGCCTACGACCGGCCCGAGCTGGTGGTGATGGCCATACTGGGGGAGCATGCCCCCGAAGAGAGCCGGCAGTTGGTGGAGGCCATACTGGAGAAGCTGCAGCAGGTATGTCAGAGCACCACCGACCTCAAAAAATTTACCCGGCAGTTGCTTCTGCTGTCGAGATTGCGTAAATTAGAAGATGTAATTAAAACCTATTCAGAAAAGATGCCCATTCATATAGACGTAGAGAAAGACTACCTGTTTAACCTGGGCGTAAAGCGGACCGAGGAGAAGGCCAAGAAGATCATTGCCGAGCTGAAACGGCAGATGCAGGAACAGATAGAGGGGCTCAGCCTGCAAAAACGCCAGGCCGAGGAGGAAAAGCGCCGCATTGAGGCCGAAAAGCGCCAGGCCGAGGAGGAAAAGCGCCGCATTGAGGCCGAAAAGCGCCAGGCCGAAGAGGAAGCCAGGCGAAAAGCCGAAGCCGAACGGCAGGCCAGCATATTGAGGATGTCCGACAAGGGTATAGTCCCTGAACTCATAGCCGAGTTTCTGGGCATTTCATTGGCTGAAGTGAATGCCTGCCTTTCCAACAAGGAGAAATAAGGCCGCCTTCTTCCAAATTCCTTTATTTTATCACCAGCTTTGTGACGTCCCTGCCCCTGCTCCCGCTTAGCCGCAGGGTGTAGATGCCTGCCGGCAGGTGGCCAACCGACAGCTGAATATGGTCCTGTCCTATCCGCCGGCTCAGCACTTGTTGCCCCATTGCATCATAGAGAGAGAGGTGTGAGTGTAAACCCGGCTGCAAACCACTGATGTTGAGCAACTCTGTGGTGGGGTTGGGGTAAAGACGCCATTGGCGCGGGGCGACGACCTGCCCTAGCTGGGTGGGCGTGCAGCCGGCATGCTGCTGCAGCTCCAGCTCAATGAAGTTTGCCGACAAATCGAAGCAGCCACTGGCCAGCGGCCCGGCAAAGAGCTGCGCCCCGGGAGTGATGAGTAATTGCCCACTGAAAGAAAGTCCGTAGAGCCGGTAATTACCCGCCAAAAGCCCCGATGCTGCCAGGCTATTGCCATTCACAATCTGGATTACCTGCCCACTGGTATCGCTAAGCAAAAAGACATAGGGCGCTCTGGAAGGCGTTTGCTGCCGAAGCAGTAAAGGGGTGGAAGCCAGATCGGACACACAGCCCGCCCACTGAGTGTCACCCTTATCCAGACTGACGGTACCTCCAAATACGGAGTCGCGGGTGAGGGTAAGGGCATTGGCCGAAAGCCGGGCGCACTGGTCGGCGTAGTCAGCGACTGGCAGGGTATCTCCCGGCTGCAGCAACAGCTCGCCGTAAAAGGCCAGGCCCCGAATCAGGCTCACGCCAGGCTGCTGTAGCTCGATTTGCAGGGAGTCCTGCCCGGTAATGTGCAATACGCGCCCGTCCTGGTCGGTTTCCACATATACATAGTTCGGCCCCTCTGTTTGCTGGTGAGCCAGTTTTACCCACTTATTTTCCCTATCTGCCACACACCAAAATTGTTCAAAGGTGCCGTCGGCAAACTGCACGCTTCCTCCCTGTGGGGCCTGCTGTTCCACGTCAATGTAGTTGTGCGACAGCTCAAAGCAGTCGTCGGAAAAGGCTGTAGCATGGAGAGGCTGACCGACAGATGCCGTAAAATTTCCGTGATAGGAAACCCCCCATACACGAAGGCGCCCGGCCTGCAGCTGGGAGAAATCCACCTCTCTGTCCGGGGGCAATGCCAGGATCTGGTTTGACGCATCGGTAACCACCAGGCGGTAGGGGTGTATGGAGGTCGTGTGTGGGCGTATTTCGAGCATGCCAGCCCCCGCCTCGCCCGCACATACAATGGCCTGGCTGCCGCCTTCGGCAAGCTCCAGGCTGCCACCTTCTACTTCATCGCTGAGGATGGTGAGGTAGTTTTCAGATAATTCATAACAACTACCCGAAAGAGGACTGGAGGTAATGTCCACACCCGCCTGCAGCTGCAGGGCGCCGGCATGGGAAACGCCCCATAGCCTGAGGGTGTCGGCCATGTTGCCTTCAACATCAAAGCCCGCCTCCTGCCCCTCTGCTGCCACGGAAATAAAGCGGTTTTGAGTATCGGTGAGCAAGTAGGTATAGGCAAGACCGGAAGCGCCCTGGGCGCTAAAGACGATGGAGTCGGGCCTGCCGTCGCCGCGGCAGGTGGTAAGGAGGTTTTGGCCGGTGGACGAAAAGATGTGCCCGCCTGCTGCCACATCTTTGATGACCCTCAAGGCATTGCCGGAAAGCTCATAGCAGTCGGTTGAAACGGGAGTTTGGGCCAGCAGGTCGCCGGTCTTGAGCTGCAAGCTGCCCAGGTAGGAGACGCCCCATACCTGCATAATGCCGAAGCCACTGCCTTCAAAGTCGAACTGGCCGGAGGTGCTGATGGCCTGTACCCTGCCGGCCTCATCGGTGAGTATATAGGCATAGCTGGCCGCCGATTTGCTGCTGCTTGTGAAGCTGAGCAGGTCGGGGCTTCCGTCGCCCTCGCAGAGCTGTTGCTCCAGCCTGCCATCGGCAAAGGCAATGATTCCCCCTTCAATACCCGAACACAGCCCGAAAAACTGCGGGCCGGGAATGGTTTCCAGGTCGAGGTTGCGGGCTTCGCCCGGGTTGGGGTGGCCTGCGGGCAGGGGGCACAAAAACTGGTTGGATACCTGGTCGTGAAAGGCACCGTTGATGAAGGCGGTAATGTTGAGGTCGCCGCGGGGGTTGCCCAACACCTTGAGGGGAATGGACACCTCAATGCCAGTTTGCACCTGCAGGGGATCCTGCATACCGGATGCCTGAACGCCGGCGGTATTGCGGTTGTCGATGGCCAGGGTGATGCCCTGCGCCAGTTGGTGCACCCTGCCTACGCCTCCGCCCAGAAATTCGCCAAAACCGCCGCTGTTGTCCACCCTGGCCAGGCTGGCAAAGAGCTCGTAGGGATCATTGCC